>CAZZMU010000156.1:0-1523 GCA_964655345.1 uncultured Clavibacter sp. | reverse complement strand
CCATTCTTACTGTAGTTGTAATACTTCAGCGGAATTGTAAGAGTGCGAACATTGGATGCAGAGAGATTTCGTAATTGCTTACCCAAAGTCAGCAAATCACCCTGACTTAATCCTTTATCTGTGACAACGCTATCAAGTGCAGAGCTAATGAAATCCACCATGGTCACAGGATTGAGAAGGACGCCAGCGCTCGTTGCTTTGCGCAACATTGCTCCAGCAAACTCTTGTTGACGCTTCATCCGACCCAAGTCACCTAGACCATCGAATTGTCGAGTCCGCACGTATTTAAGTGAATCGACTCCATCAAGAATATGTCTACCGGCCGGAAGAACTAAATGACTTTTGGGGTCATCAATATCTTTTTTGGTACAGATTTCCACACCGCCAAGAGCATCTACCATCCTCACAAAACCCACAAAGTTAACTTCGATGTAGTGATCTATGCGAAGGCCAGACATTTCTTCGAAAGTTTGAATAAGAAGAGGTGCGCCACCCCAATTAAACGCCGAATTAATTTTCGAGTGCGAAGCAGGAACCGTTTTTCCTTGAGTATTGGTGTGTTCCGGGATCAGAGCATAAGTATCGCGAGGAATCGAGATGATGGCAGCTTTATCGCGCTTTTTTGAAATATGTATTAACAACATAGTGTCGGATCTCTTGCCCGCTGCGACTTCAGTTCCACCAACTTTTAATCTCTTGATTTCAGCTCGACTCAATCCTTCTCGAGTGTCTGAACCAACCACCAAGTAATTCACTGCCGACGACTCTTTTTTCGGACGGTTATCTAGTCCGCCAAATGCATCAATTTTTGGAATTGCCGCAGTGATTCGACCAAGACCGGCCCAAGAAATAGCAGAAATCGCCACGATTGCTAAAGAAAGAATCGTGAATGCGCGAATTGCCCGTGGTGATTTCACATAGGTAAGAGTAATTGGGCGATAGCGTTTGGTGGTTATGGCTAGCCCACTTTCACGCGGTGATGTGTCACACCGGTTCCCATCGGTCTCCATCATTCTCACAGTCGTAAACGAAGAGGCGCACCTTCGCTCTGCGGTTCAGGCTGCTCTCAACTCGGACTATGTGGGCGAACTCGAGATGGTGATTGCAGTAGGACCATCGAGCGATAAGACCTTGGAAATTGCTGATGACATGGCTTCACACGATTCAAGAATTCGAGTTATTGAAAACCCCACTGGAAAGACACCAAATGGACTTAATGCAGCACTTCAAAATTCAAGGCATGACATTGTTGTACGAATCGATGGGCACTCCGAAATTGAATCTCACTACATTCGCACGGCAGTAGAAATATTAAATGAGACTGGAGCCGCAAACGTTGGCGGTTTAATGGCCGCTGAGGGAATCACTCCATTTCAGAAAGCAGTTGCTCGTGCCATGCGCTCTGCCATTGGCGTTGGAGCTTCTAGATTTCATACTGGTGGAAAAGCCGGAGCGACCGATACCGTCTATTTAGGAGTTTTTCGCCGTAACGCCATCGAGAATATTGGAGGTTATGACGAGAA
>CAZZMU010000155.1:0-1530 GCA_964655345.1 uncultured Clavibacter sp. | reverse complement strand
CCGGATGAAAAAGATGCGGTGATGAAAGCTTTTTCACGACATGAAATTGACGTTCTTGTCTCCACGACCGTGATTGAAGTTGGTGTTGATGTCCCAAATGCATCAATGATGATCATTATGGATGCAGATCGGTTCGGAGTTTCTCAGCTTCACCAACTTCGTGGACGCGTAGGGCGTGGAACAACTCCTGGTCTCTGCTTGCTTGTCACAAATGCTGAAGATGGAACGCCGGCCATGGAACGTTTACTTGCAGTAGCTGCCACAACCGATGGTTTTGAATTAAGTCGATTGGATCTTGAGCAGCGACGAGAAGGAGATGTGCTGGGAAGTGCACAATCAGGAGCTCGCTCCCATCTTCGATTGCTGAGAGTTATACGCGATGAAGAGATCATTTCTCAGGCTCGAGAAATCGCCGAGCAGCTGGTCTTGCAAGATCCCGAGCTACAAAAATCGTCACAACTCAAGTTAGAAGTTGATAAATTGCGACAAGAAGAGCGTGCGGCATATATGGAGAAACGTTAATGAGAGTGATCGCAGGAATGGCTAAGGGACGCAACCTCATTTCGCCGATTGGCACAACAAGACCAACATCAGATCGAGCCCGCGAAGCGCTTTTTTCCTCATTAGAGTCAGAATTTGGATCGCTCAATAATCTTTCGATACTTGATTTATATTGTGGTTCTGGCGCAGTGGGAGTAGAGGCATTATCACGAGGTGCAGCAATTGTTACTGCAATCGATAATGACGAGAAAGCTACCAATGTTGCTCGACAAAATTTTCAACTCATCGAAAAGTTGGCTGGCATTGGAACATATTCGGTAGTAACCATGTCGGTCGGAAAATTTCTCGATAAGCCTGCTGATTTCGCTTACGACATCGTATTTTTAGATCCACCTTACGAACTACCCAACAATGAGATTGAAAAAAACCTCTCTTCTTTAATGTCGAATAAATATCTCAAGCCGTCGACTGTCATTGCAATTGAGCGAGATTCAAAGTCGCGTCCACTTACGTGGCCAACGGGTTTGAGTGAAGTAAAAGAGCGAAAATATGGCGCTGCCACGATCTACTACGCGGAGCCTCGATAGTTCCACGATTGTTCATTCATCGCCTCGTGTTAGCGTTGCCCCATGAAGAAGGCGGTGTGCCCCGGATCGTTCGACCCCATCACCAACGGCCATCTCGATGTTATCGAGCGCGCTAGTGGACTCTTTGATGAGGTAGTTATCGCTGTTCTCGTCAATAATTCGAAGACGGGACTTTTCACAATCGAAGAGCGCGTCGACATGATTACTGAATCTGTTGAGCATTTGAAAAATGTGAAAGTCGATACTTGGAGCGGATTATTGGTTGACTACTGTCGAGCACACAACATTGCCGCAATCGTTAAGGGGTTACGAGCTGTGAGCGATTTTGACTATGAATTGCAGATGGCTCAAATGAACCTCCAACTCAAGGGCGTTGACACATTGCTCATGGCCACAAAACCCGCGTATTCGTTTCTCTCATCCTCGCTCGTTCGCGAAATCG
>CAZZMU010000154.1:0-1575 GCA_964655345.1 uncultured Clavibacter sp. | reverse complement strand
CCGGCAACGATATTTCCCCATTGATCGCTGCCGCCGATTTGAAGTGCGCAATCGTTGCGACGATATAGCTCAAGAAAATCAAAAGCTTGCAGAACTTGATACGAAAATTCTGTGTACGAAATACCGCCCGCCTCTAGTCGCGCTGAGACTGACTCTCTCGCTAACATTTGATTGACGCTGAAGTGTTTTCCTATGTCACGCAAGAATTGCAGCGCAGATACAGGTGCAGTCCAATCAAGATTATTCGCCATAACAGCAGCGTTGGAGCCTGAAAAATCAAGGAATCCTTCGAGTTGGGCCCTGATCTTGCCGACCCATTTTTCTACAATCTCCACGTCATTGAGCGTGCGTTCTGAGTTTCTACCGCTGGGATCGCCTACTAATCCAGTTGCTCCCCCGACGAGTGCAATTGGTTTGTGGCCAGCAAGTTGAAAACGTCGAAGTACCGTCAGAGCTACCAAATTTCCAAGATGCATGCTCGGGGCTGTTGGATCAACGCCAAGATACACCGAACGTGAACCGCCATCGAGATAGCTTGCGAGCTCAGATCGATCTGTAGTTTGGGCAATGGATTTGCGCCATTGAAGATCTGCGAGAAGTGCGCTGGTCATAGGGCCATCATGCCTGAAAAGCGCTTTCGCTCGTCGGCAATCCAGTTGGAATCTTCTTTGATTTGTTCATTAAGTTCGGAAATCTGTTGGCGAACACTTGTTGGCGAGGTCCCATTGCTAGAAGTCCTCGATCCGATGGCACCGTCGGCATTCAAGTACTTACGAACGTCGCCCGTAAGCTGAGGATGGATCGAGGATAGATCAGAATCGGTGAGTTGGTGGAGTTCGATTCCATTTCCTTCACAGACTTTCACACATGCGCCAGCTGCTTCATGTGCTTGCGAAAAAGGCACGCCCTTGCTGACCAAGAAATCAGCAATCTCAGTTGCTAATGAGAATCCGAGAGGAGCGGCCGCTTTCATTTTTGCGCGATCAAACTTTGTTGTGGAGATCATCCCAGTTACTGCTGGAAGCAGTAGAAGTAGATTCTCAATTGAATCAAATACAGGTTCTTTATCCTCCTGAAGATCTCGGTTGTAAGCGAATGCAAGGCCCTTCATGACCGTTAACAACCCGGTGAGATTTCCGATGAATCGTCCTGATTTGCCGCGAGCAATTTCTGCAGCATCAGGATTCTTTTTCTGGGGCATAATCGATGATCCGGTTGAAAATGCATCATCTAATTTCGCCCAACCAAACTCCGTGGAACTCCACAATGTCCACTCCTCACCGATGCGCGACATGTGGACACCAATCAAGGCGATGATGAATAGAGCTTCTGCGGCGAAGTCGCGATCCATGACCGCATCAACGCTATTCGGAACTACGCCAGCAAATCCGAGATCCGCTGCAGTCTTCTCCGGTTGAAGAGGTAAGGAAGAACCTGCCAACGCTCCTGACCCAAGGGGAGAGAAATTTGTGCGCTTCAGCCAATCAGAGATGCGCGAAATATCTCGAGCAAAGGCGTGCGAATGCTTCGCTAACTCGTGTCCGAAGGAAACTGGCTGGGCGTGTTGTAAGTGAG
>CAZZMU010000153.1:0-1624 GCA_964655345.1 uncultured Clavibacter sp. | reverse complement strand
ATCGCTGAAGGTCGTAGCGCTGCATCTGCAGTAGATCGTCATCTCATGGGGGAGACACAACTTCCAGCGCCGATTGAACCGACAGCGCGACCACTGACGGTCTAATTTCAACTATCTAATAGTGATGGAATAAAGTAACCACATGCGTCGCGCGAAAATTGTCTGCACAATGGGCCCCGCCGTTGAAAGTCCAGAAAAAGCTGCTGAACTCATTGCCGCAGGCATGAATGTCGCTCGGCTCAATCTCTCTCATGGCGGATACGAAGAACATCAGCATCGGCTAGATCTCATCCGCAAAGCTGCAGCAAATGCTGGGCGCCCGATTGCAATTCTTGTTGATCTTCAAGGACCAAAGATCCGTTTAGGCAGATTTGAAAATGGCCCTCATGAATTGAAGAGAGGCGACACTTTCACAATTACTACGGAAGAGATTTCTGGAACTAAAGATCGCGTAGGTACAACGTACAAGGGATTACCTGGAGATTGTAAAAAAGGTGATCGCATCCTTATTGATGATGGCAAAGTTACGGTCGAAGTCATTGAGGTAAAAGGAAATGATGTTGTAACCACGGTAATCGAACCCGGTCCGGTCTCAAATAACAAAGGCATCAATCTTCCCGGCGTAGCTGTTTCAGTTCCAGCTATGTCGGAAAAAGATATTGACGATTTACGTTGGGGACTTAAAGCTGGTGCAGATTTCATCGCACTTTCCTTTGTTCGTTCAGCAAAAGATATTGAAGATGTTCATCGCATCATGGATGAAGTTGGCATTCGCCTTCCAGTTATCGCAAAGATTGAGAAGCCACAGGCCGTTGATAACCTCGAAGAGATTGTCCAAGCTTTCGATGGAATTATGGTTGCGCGCGGCGATCTTGGCGTTGAAATGCCCATCGAAGATATTCCGTTGGTCCAGAAACGGTGTGTGATCTTGGCTCGCGAATATGCCAAGCCAGTTATTGTCGCAACCCAAATGCTTGATTCCATGATCACAAATTCACGACCAACTCGTGCTGAAGCCACAGATTGTGCCAATGCAGTGCTTGATGGTGCGGATGCGCTCATGCTTTCAGGTGAAACGAGCGTTGGATCTTTTGCGATTGAAGCGGTTCAAACGATGGCGAGAATTATTGAAAAGACAGAACAAGAAGCGCTACATCTCATTCCGACGCTGCAGCACAACCCAAAAACAAAAGGCGGGGCAATCACAAAAGCTGCGACTGAAGTGGGTCTTACTATTGGCGCAAAAGTCCTTGCGGCTTTTACAAAAACTGGAGATTCGGCGCGGCGAATGTCACGTCTTCGTTCCCCGATTCCAATCCTGGCTCTTACTCCTGATTCCGCGACCTTCAATCAGATGTCTTTGACCTGGGGAGTTGAACCACTACTCACGCCACTTGTCACCACAACCGATGAAATGGTCAAACAAGTTGATGCAATCCTTCTTGAAACCAAGAGAGTCGATAAAGGTGAGCAGATCATGATCGTCGCAGGTTCACCTCCAGGAATTCCTGGCTCCACCAATGCAATGCGCGTGCACCGCGTTGGAGATGCTGTCGGTGGCGTTGCTCCCGCTTATCGCTAGAATACGTTTTCGCTTTATCGGCCTCGGTACTCCAACGGTAGA
>CAZZMU010000152.1:0-1631 GCA_964655345.1 uncultured Clavibacter sp. | reverse complement strand
GTAAAAACACCGAGCGCATAAAACGCTACGAGATATGAAACTGAGCCCTGAGTTGCAAGAACGAGTAGTAACGCAGCGCCCGACAACACCATGATTCCATTAGAGAAATTGAGCTTGTGTCCACGCTTTGTGAGCCATTTAGGTAGATATCCATCTGCGGCTGCATAGTTAACGACGATGGGAAATGCGCTAAATGTTGTGTTAGCTCCAGCGAAGAGAATCAGCATGGTTGCGGCCTGGACAAGAATAAAGAAAGCAGACCCGAAAGCGCCATCGCCTAAAATCGTGGATGCAACTTGGGAAATAACAGTGGGAGTTTCACTCTCATAAGGAACCGCCAAAATTCGATGTGCAAAGTAGGAGACCCCAAGCACAAGCGATCCCAAAATTAAACTCATCATCACAAGAGTCTTTTTGGCATTCACCGATTCCGGACTCTTAAATAATCCAACGCCATCAGCAATTGCCTCAAGGCCAGTCAGTGATGAACCACCGTTGGCAAAAGCGCGGAGCAGAATGAAAATCGCCGCCGCAGAAAGAAGTCCTTGTTCTGCGCCAATCTCAATTGCTCCCGGCGCCATCGGATTTAGTTGAGGCAGACCGGTTGTGAGCTCGCGGTAGATACCGATTCCAAAGACCACGAACATCGAACCTGCGAACAGATACGTGGGTAAAGCAAAAGCTCGACCCGCTTCTTTAACGCCACGTAGATTTCCAAAAGCTAAGAAAGCAATGACCACAACGCACATCTCGATTTTCCACGGCGCAAGTTCTGGGAATGTGGAAATAATTGCAGCGACACCAGCCGCCGTTTGAATCGCAAGAGTCACGATGTAATCGAGAATCAATGCCACAGCAGCGATTTGAGCAACGACCGGCCCGAAGTTATCTCGCGAGACTATGTAAGCACCGCCAAATTGGGTATATACCGAAATCACATTTCGGTACGAAAGCGTGATAATTAATAGAACTGTGAGCACCACAAAAGTCATCGGCATTAAAAGTGTGTATGCCGCTAGTCCAAAAGCAGGTAACAAAGCAACAAGAATCTGCTCAGAACCATATGCAGAAGATGAGATGCAATCTGACGACAAGATACCTAGCGCATAACGTTTCTTTAAACGTTGGTGGCTCAAGGAATGGCGGTTAAGTGGATTTCCTAAAAGAAATTTCTTAAGACGGTATGAGAAAGGGTCCCGCAAGTGCGCATGTTCTTGAAGCGCCTTGGGGGTGGGCGCATTGTCGGTCCACGATTTAGCCACGGTAGTGCACCATTCTACGCCTCCCAATTTCACGCGTATGCTCTGCCGTATGCAGCTCAAAACCGATCTTTATATCGATGGTAAGTGGGTAAAAGGTAACGGCACTGTCCCGGTCTATGACCCAAGCGATGGAAGTGTTATCGCTGAAATCCAAACCGCAGGCGAAAAAGAATGTGATGCCGCCGTCGAAGCCGCATATAAAGCATTTCCAGAATGGTCAAAAACAGCGCCACGTTTTCGCGCCGAAATTTTACGCAAAGCATTTGAAATCATGGTTTCTGAAGCTGATTTCCTTGCCGAACTTGTCTCAAAAGAAAATGGCAAAGTCATCTCCGATGCAAAAGGTGAGATTCTTTACGCTGCCGAATT
>CAZZMU010000151.1:0-1680 GCA_964655345.1 uncultured Clavibacter sp. | reverse complement strand
GGAGTAATAAGCGCGTTCATGCGCTTAGGTTACTTGAACGCTATTTGCGGCGCTTCTTACGTTTTGCGCGAGGGGTTTCAGACGTTGCGACGCCACCTTGTTTCGCAGCAACTCGTTGATTGAGCGCCTTTATTGCAGGCTCTCTTTCTCGAAGGCTTGCCAGGATAGGCGCAGCGATGAAAATTGAAGAATATGTTCCAGCGATCAATCCGATGAAGAGCGCCAAAGCGAGATCTTTGAGTGTTCCTGCTCCTAAGAGTCCGGCGCCAACAAAGAGAATCGCCGCAACTGGCAAGAGAGCAATGAGCGATGTGTTGATGGAACGAACCAGAGTTTGGTTTACCGCAAGATTTGTTGCTTGCGAGTAAGTGCTCTTTCCAGTGCTTGTGATCGTTCGTGTGTTCTCGCGAACTTTGTCGAAGACTACGACCGTGTCATAGAGCGAATATCCGAGAATTGTCAGGAACCCAATGACCGTGGATGGAGTCACTTCGAATCCAACCAATGCATAGATACCGACGGTGATGAACACGTCATGAATCACTGCAACGATGGCTGCTACTGCCATTTTTGGTTCAAAAGCTAAAGTCAGGTAAATCATGATGCAGATAAGGAATGCGATAAGTCCTTGGAACGCTTTTCGCGAGATCTCATCTCCCCATGAAGGACCCACATTTTGCGTGTCAATGGATTCAACTTTTACGCCAAACTTTGCTGCAAGGGCATCTTGAATAGCATTGGATTGTGCTGGTTCGATAACCCCGGTCTGGACCCGAATTTTGTCATTACCAATTGTTTGAACGATGGTGTTTCCTGTGTAACCCGTTGAGGTTACTGCGGCACGAGCTTCTTCAACCGTACCTGAAGCGCTGGTTACAGTAAATGCAGATCCGCCTTTAAATTCAATTCCAAGATGGAGTCCTTGAACGGACAAAGCAAAAATGGACAGTGCAACGAATACTCCAGATAACGCGTACCACTTTTTACGTGCACCAATAATATTGAGAGAAGTTTCGCCACGATAAAGGCGACCGCCGAGTCCGGATAGTTTCATAACTACGCCACCTTTCCATCAACAACGGGCGAGACTATGCCGACGCTTCGTGGTGAAACGCCAGACCATGCCGAACCGCTTTGGAAATAATTGAGCTTTGCCAAGAGAGTAACGAGCGGCTTGGTGAATAGGAAAATAACGATGAGATCGACCGCGGTTGTGAGGCCTAGAGTGAATGCGAAACCACGCACGCTTCCAACGGAGACGATATACAGAACAACCGAGGAAATAACTGAGACTAAGTCGGCCACGATGATTGTGCGGCGGGCGCGTTGCCAACCAGTTTCAACCGCCACGCGCAGCGGTTTGCCGTCACGCATTTCATCGCGAATACGTTCAAAGTAAACGATAAATGAATCTGCAGTGATACCGATTGCCACAATCATTCCAGCAATTCCCGCAAGAGTTAAGGTGAAACCGACGGTTTTTCCAAGTAGTAGGCAGAGCAATAAAACATGCGCGCCTGCTAGTAGAAGCGAACCGATTACAACCGAACCTAAGGCCCTGTAATACATCAGCGAGTAGAGAACGACGAGAAGAAGACCCAATCCACCAGCGACAAGACCAGCGACAAGTTGATCATTTCCAAGTGTTGGCGAAACTTGTTGAACTTCGCCGCGGTCAAA
>CAZZMU010000150.1:0-1727 GCA_964655345.1 uncultured Clavibacter sp. | reverse complement strand
CAGTTCCTACCCCGCCAAAAACTCCGCCACCATTAATTCCTAAGCCCGCTCCTGCCGCGCCAGTCCAAACCGCGCCGGTCCAATCTGCGCCAATTCCATCTTCGTCTGGACAAAAAACTTCTGTGCTTGATGATTCTTATGTAACTCCAATCGTCAGAAAACTTGCAGCAGAAAGTGGCGTGGATTTATCTCGAGTAAAAGGAACTGGAGTCGGCGGTCGAATCCGCAAAGAAGATGTTCTAGCAGCAGTCCCACGTGCAAGTGCACCAGCAAGCGCCCCTTCTGCGGTTGCACCGACAAATGTTTCCCCTGCTGCGCGCGTTCCTGCGCCAGTAGCAGTCTCTCCATTACGAGGCACTACAGTCACGATGTCACGTTTGCGCAAAGTAATCGCTGCGCGAATGTTGGAATCACTACACGTTAGCGCTCAACTCACAACTGTGATTGAAGTTGATATCACCAAGATTGCACGTCTGCGAGAGAAAGCTAAAGCAAGTTTTGAAACGCGCGAAGGTGTGAAACTAACCTTCTTGCCATTCTTTGCCGTTGCAGTTTGTGAGGCACTTAAACAACATCCTGTGGTGAATGCCTCTGTAGAGGGTGACCAAATCACGTATCACGGCGCTGAACACCTGGGTATCGCAGTAGACACCGAACGCGGATTACTTGTTCCCGTCATTCGCGATGCGGGTGATCTCAACATGGGCGGAATCGCACGTCGCATTGTTGATGTTGCTTCACGTACGCGCGATAACAAAATTTCTCCAGATGATTTAGGTGGCGGCACTTTTACAATCACCAACACAGGATCTCGTGGTGCGCTCTTTGATACGCCCATCATTAATCAACCTCAAGTTGCAATCCTTGGTGTTGGCGCAGTCGTGAAGCGCCCAATGGTTGTTAAAGGTGAGGACGGTGGCGAAACAATTGCAATTCGCTCAATGGTCTATCTCGCGCTGTCATACGATCATCGAATTGTTGATGGCGCTGATGCCGCTCGATTCTTGTCGACACTCAAGGAACGACTTGAAGAGGGTCGCTTCGAATCTGACTTAGGTCTGTAAACAACTAGCTCATGTCCGTCCCCCAACGAATCGCGGTTACTGGCGCATCGGGTCTCATTGGTACGGCGCTAATCGGCCATCTCAAATCTGAAGGTCACACCGTTCAAAAGTTGGTTCGACGTCCTGTCGTGTCTGCTGATGAAGTCATGTGGGATCCACGAACTGGCAATGTCGATCTCGCGCCGCTAGAAGGCGTTGATGCAGTAATTCATCTTGCTGGTGCAAATGTTGGCGATAAACGATGGACCAAGAAATACAGAGCAGAAATTCTTAATTCACGACTTCTCGGAACCACGGCGATTGCAAATGCGGTATCTCACATTAAACCTCAAGTTTTCATATCATCAAGTGCAATTGGCTGGTACGGCGAAACTGGAAACAGAGCAGTAACTGAGTCTGATCGACCTGGCGATGATTTCCTGGCAGCAGTCTGCAAAGAATGGGAAGGCGCTGCCGATATCGCTACTAATACTCGGTGCGTAAAGATTCGCACGGGATTAGTTCTTGATCCAACTGGTGGAGCGCTCGGAAAAATGTTGCCATTGTTTCGATTTGGCTTAGGTGGAAAATTAGGTAACGGCAAACAATGGTGGTCTTGGATTACTCTTCACGATCAAATTCGCGCGATCTGCTTTTTGTTAGAAAAACCAGTAGAAGGTCCAG
>CAZZMU010000149.1:0-1736 GCA_964655345.1 uncultured Clavibacter sp. | reverse complement strand
GCCCTTTTGTATATCGTCAACGAGTTCGAGGGGATATCTGAGATACTTGGCTGATGCGTTGGTTAACAGCGGGTGAATCTCATGGACCGGCACTTGTCGGAATAATCGAGGGAGTACCGTCGCATGTTCATGTAACAACCGCGGATATTGATGATGATCTTCGACGTAGACGATTGGGATTTGGGCGTGGAGCACGCCAAAATTTCGAAGCCGATAAAGTAACAATTCTTGGTGGAGTCCGACACGGAGTCACTCAGGGTGGACCTATTGCAATTCAGATCGCAAATTCAGAGTGGCCGAAGTGGGAGAAGGTCATGTCTGCCGATCCTGTAGCGCAAGAAGAGATTGAAAAATTGGGAAGAAATGCTCCATTAACTCGGCCAAGGCCAGGACATGCAGATTTAGTTGGAATGCAAAAGTATGGTTTTGACGATGCTCGTCCCATTCTAGAGCGAGCATCTGCAAGGGAAACTGCTGCACGAGTAGCTCTCGGCGCAGTGGCTCGGAGATTTCTTGGGCAGGTTGGCGAGATAGAAATTCTTAGTCATGTTGTTTCTATTGGCGGCGTAGAAATTGATTCCGAGTACGAACTTCCAACCCCAGCCGATCGTGACCGCATTGATTCTGATGATGTTCGCTGCGGATTTCCCACCGCTAGTAAGAAAATGATCGATGAAATAAATGATGCTCATTCAAATGGAGACACGTTAGGTGGCGTGGTTGAAGTATTGGTCTACGGAGCCCCTCCAGGATTGGGATCGCATGTGCATTGGGATCGCCGCTTAGATTCGCGTTTAGCTGGAGCGCTTATGGGGATTCAAGCAATAAAGGGAGTTGAAGTAGGAGATGGATTTGCCACGGCGCGACGACGCGGAAGTGTTGCTCACGATGAAATCGAGCGCGGAATTGATGGAAACATTAAACGTCGTACTGGAAGAGCGGGTGGCACCGAAGGCGGCATGAGCACGGGTGAAGTTTTACGAGTGAGAGCGGCGATGAAGCCAATCTCAACAGTTCCCAAAGCGCTCGACACGATAGATACATCTAATGGCGAAGCTGCAAAGGCAATTAATCAACGTTCTGACGTTTGCGCTGTGCCGGCTGCAGGAATTGTGGCAGAAGCAATGGTTGCTTTAGTTCTCGCAGAAGCTGTGACCGAAAAATTTGGCGGCGATAGCCTTATCGAAACGAAGAGAAATCTTCAGTCATATCTATCCAATTTGAATATCAGGTAGATGGATTTTTACGATGCAACCAATCATCTTGATGGGGCCGCCTGGTGCTGGAAAAAGCACAGTGGGTAAATATTTGGCGCGCGAGACCGGGTACAAATTGATAGATACCGACCGGTTGATTGAGGAAGAAGAGGGTCGATCGATTGCAGAGATCTTTTTAAGTGACGGAGAGATTGGTTTTCGTGCGATTGAAAAAAGAGTTGTGATGAGCGTTTTGAAAGAAGAGAATTGTGTTATAGCTCTTGGTGGAGGATCCGTTCTAGATCCAGAGATTCAATCAATTCTCAAAACGCTTAACGAAGTCATTTTCCTCGATGTGTCTATTTCTAATGCCGCGCCCCGCGTTGGCTTTAATAAAGAGCGACCTTTATTGATGGGTAATCCGCGCCAGCAATGGCTGCAGTTGATGGAAAAGCGACGTGGCATCTATGAACAACTTGCTAAACGCACTATATCGACAGATAACCGTAAGGCTCTGGACGTAGCGCACGAGATTGTTGG
>CAZZMU010000148.1:0-1739 GCA_964655345.1 uncultured Clavibacter sp. | reverse complement strand
ATCTCCATCGCGAAGTGAGGAATACAAACGTCGGGCATACTCTTCAATACTGTGTGGAGCCGCTAAACGGATTGCGCCGGGTGGAGTCTCCACTTCACTCAAAGCAATAAGACCTTCTCCGGAGTTAGCAGCTCTGCCTATGACTACACGTGCTTTTGGCGCGTAATGCTGCTTATGTGAGCCCGAGACTCGGACCTTTGTTGCATCGGGTTCAACCACAATTATTCCCGTCGAGCCTTCAATCATCTCCGCAGTAATTGCTCCCGGCCGCAAGATGGATGGGTTAGCTTTTGTGCAATCAATAATGGTTGATTCCACTCCCACTAAAGACGCACCACCATCAAGGATTTGATCGCGCGGTTCTAAATACTGTTCAAGTTCTTCATGCACCGCCGCCGCTGTTGTTGGTGAAACTGATCCATACCGATTTGCACTCGGTGCAGCGATTCCATGTCCGCCCAGCTTTTTAAACTCTTGAAGAAGATTTATTGCGACAGTATGAGCCGGGATTCGTAGGCCGACTATCTCTTGATTGCCCGTCACCCAATCTTCTGCTTTCTCGGTTCGATGAAGCAATAAAGTCATAGGGCCCGGCCAATAATCGCGCATCAAAGCAATCGCATAATCCGGTATCTCTCTAGCCCAATAATCGACTTCATCAAGATCTGCGATGTGAACGATGACAGGATGATCACTTGGACGATTTTTGACTTTATACATGCGCTTCATTGCATCTTCGTTTTCGGCATCTGCGCCTATTCCATAAACGGTTTCGGTAGGAAAGGCGACTAAACCTCCATTATTGAGATTCTCAGCAGCTTGGCGTAATACATCCAGCGAACATTGAGAAATTATTGATGCCATGCGAGGTATCTTAGGCTCATGAGAAAACATAAACGAACTATCGCCATCGCACTTGCCATCATCTCGCTCGTTAGCGTTGGAGCCCTTGGTCTTGCTCCCGCACAAGCAGCTGAACCAGATCGTCATGTCACAGTTACTGGCGTCGGCACTATAAGCGTTGTCCCTGATGCAGTTCGTTTCTATCCCAGCGTTACCGCTCTTGCCGGCACAAGTAAGGAAGCGTTAGCAACAGCTTCCAAGACCGCTACCTCGGTGCGCGCTGCCCTTAAAGCAGAAGGAATTGCCACCAAAGATATTAAGAGTTCAAATCTCTCGGTCTACCCCGAATACAACTACACCCAAGATAAAGGTTCGGTGATTGTTGGTTATCGCGCTACTCAATCCTTTACCGTTGTAATCCGCAAAGCAGACAACGCTGGACAGGTTATTGAGTCTGTCGTCAATGCCGGAAATGAAAATGTGACAATCAATGGAATCGTTCCATTTATCACTAAAGGTTCGGCTGCAATGGAAGATGCCCGTGCTGCTGCGGTTGCTGATGCGAAAGCTCGCGCAGTTTCGTACGCAAAGTTGCTAGGAACTTCGCTAGGCAAAGTTGTGTATCTCCAAGAGAACTCCGCACCTTCGTATTCATTCCCAATGCTTGGCGTCGCAAAAGCCCAAGCAGACGGCTCAACACCAGAAATTGATCTTGGTGAAGAGGAAGTCACGGTCACAATCACCGTGCGATGGGCTTTGAACTAACTACTGCTTGTAAAGAAAAACTTGTGGTGGGTAGTGGATTTGAACCACTGAAGGCAGAGCCGGCGGATTTACAGTCCGCTCCCATTGGCCGCTCGGGCAACCCACCAGTTCGTTCGTGCCGCGCAAGAGTA
>CAZZMU010000147.1:0-1763 GCA_964655345.1 uncultured Clavibacter sp. | reverse complement strand
GAAACATAGACGAATTTTGGGAACGTTGAGACTGTGCCGGAGTTGAAGTTAGTGATGATGAAGTCATCAAAAGAGAGCGAGAATGCAAGAAGTGCGGCCCCAGCGATTCCGGGCATAACCAATGGCAGCGTGACGAATCGGAAAGTTTCGCGTTCGTTGGCATAAAGATCCATCGCAGCTTGTTCTAGTCGTGGATCAAGAGATGCGATACGTGCTTTCACAGTGACCACGACAAAGGAAATACAGAACATGACGTGTGCGATCACGATGGTCCAGAATCCAGGATTGATACGAAGATTAAGGAACATAGCAAGAAGTGAGGCGCCGAGAACTACTTCTGGGGTAGCCATCGGTAGGAAGATAAGTAGATTAGTTGAAGCACGGCCTCGGAATTTATGACGTCCAAGAGCGAACGCAATCATCGTTCCAAGGATTGTTGCGATGACAGTCGAAATAAGTCCAATCTCGATGGAGTTAACGACCGCCTGACAGACTTGTGGAGCGCCACATGGATTCTTCCAATTATCTAGCGTGAATCCCTGCCACACCAGGTTGCTCTTTCCTGCATCATTAAAAGAAAAGGCGAAAGTGTAAGCCACTGGAATAAAGAGGTAGATGAAAGCAAGAGTGGCGTAAATTCGAATTAAATTACGCGAGAACCAACGCGATGCTCGATGGCTCAGAGATGGCATTGGAATAGATGTGGTTGTCATACCAATTCATCCGTTCCAGAGCGACGAATGTAAAGGGTGACCAGAATTAGAATCGTGGCCATCAAGGTGAAGGACAGCGCTGCTGCTGTTGGGTAATCAACCACGGCAAAGAAACGAGATTCGATGACGTTACCAATCATTTTCGTGCTGGGATTTCCGAGAAGCGCAGCATTGACGTAATCACCGGCTGCGGGAATGAAAGTTAGCAGCGTTCCAGCAACAACTCCTGGCATCGAAAGTGGGACTGTAACTTTGCGAAAGGTGGTGAAACCGTTCGCATATAAATCGCCCGCAGCTTCCAAAGTGCGAGGATCAATTCTTTCTAAGCTCGCATAGAGTGGAAGCGTCATAAATGGTAAGAAGTTATAGGTAAGACCAGAAACAACAGCAAAAGGTGTTGCAGTTAAGCGAAGCGTGTCATCAAAGAAAGGAAGTAATTTCAGCGTTGAGACGATTGGACCTTCGTCACCAAGTATCTGGGTCCACGCAACTGTTCTTAACAAGAAGGATGTAAAGAACGGAGCAACGACAAGTACCAGCAAGATGTTTCGATACTTCCCTGACTTGAAGGCGATCATGTATGCCAAAGGATAGGCAATTGCCAAGGCAAGAATGGTGGCGATTCCTGCGTAAACAAATGAGCGAATGTATTGATCTTGGTTTGCGACGAATGCGTCTACATAATTTTGAAAGCGTAACTCTTGTACATAAGTTCCAATTTGGGCACCATCGGGGCGCACCATTGTTGAGGTGCTGGCCAGCGAGAAAATAGGAATGATGAAAAAAGTAACGAGCCAAATCAGACCCGGTGCAAGAAGGAGATATGGCGTGTATGAACGAGATCTCAATCCACTCTTGGGTCCTGAGTGCGACGAGGTCGCTCCGTGAAGGAATGCCATTTATCTACTCGTCGTCGAGATCGGCGCCAGCATTAACATCTTGCGCGCCATCGAGTCCGAATGTGTGCTCGGAGTCCCATTCCAAAGAAACGGTATCGCCAACGCGAAGGTCGTGGAGACCTTCATCGTTTTGTTCAAAGACTACGAGCTC
>CAZZMU010000146.1:0-1764 GCA_964655345.1 uncultured Clavibacter sp. | reverse complement strand
CCAACAAATTCAAGAAATGAAAATAGCGCTGAGCCAATTGGGGGCGCTTCAAGAACCATGGCATCTGTGATTCCGGTGAGGACGGTAATGAAAGCGGGAATTGGTGATCCTGGATTTACCAGAGTTTGAAACTCTCCGATGATCTCTCCACCACGAATTTTTACTGCGCCAATCTCGGTGATATCTGAACTTGTATGGGACCCGCCTGTAGTTTCAAGATCGACGACCACGAAGGTTGTGTCGACAAGTGGGCGTCCTACATCATCAAAAGAAGGTTGCCAACTATGTGTGGCCTTGATTGCCATAGAGAGAAAGGTAGAGGGGATGAATGACATTTCGAGGTAATCTCTTTAGGGTTTGAACATGTCAATCGAAGGTGCTCCCGAAGGCTGGATTCGAGATTATCGAGCAGATGGTTCAGGTTCTAACAAGGACATTGGCGTTTTGCTGGTCCATGGATTCACTGGAACGCCTGCTTCTATGCGACCTTGGGCTCATTACTTGAATGAACGTGGCTACACAGTCTCCGTTCCGTTAATGCCAGGTCATGGAACTACGTGGCATGACCTCAATAAAGTCTCGTGGGAACAATGGCCCGCGAAGGTAGAAGAAGAACTTATTGAACTACGAAAGAAGTGCTCCAAAGTATTTATTTGCGCTCTTTCCATGGGTGGAGGTAACTCTCTTTATGTTGCAGCAAAAAACCAAGAGAAGGTAGCTGGTCTCGTTCTTGTAAATCCTATGATTCACATTCCCGGTGTTCAAATCAAATTTGTTGAGATAATCTCGCGATTGCAGAAGTCACGGGCTTCAGTGGGAGATGACATTAAGAAGCCTGGAGTCACAGAATGGGGATATGACGCGCTACCCCTTAAGGGCGTTGCACAACTTTATAAATATTTGAAATTAGCCCGTGCCAGCCTTCCAATCATCAAGACCCCAACCTTGGTCTTTCACAGCGTTGAAGACAATATTCTTCCCGTCTCCAATACCGAGATTGTTATGAATGAACTCGGCTCTATCGATAAAACACGAATAGAACTGGTGAATAGTTTTCACGTCGCAACTCTGGATTATGATGCAGAACTGATTTTCGAAAACTCCAGATTATTCATCGAAAAGAGATCCTGATGAGTCGTAACCCATTCCTTGAACCATCTGAGCTGGAATATCAACTTCCACCATTTGATCTAATTAAGGATGAGCATTACTTGCCGGGATTTTATGCCGGGATTGCGGCGCATAAATCAGAGATTGATAGCATCAATTCCCAACCAGAAGTCACCTTCGAAAATACGATTATTGCCCTAGAAAAAAGTGGACAGATTCTCACTCGAGTTGCGAATGTTTTCTATAACAAGTCCTCGAGCGACACAAGCGATGTTATTGATGCTATTGAAGCGGAAATCGCTCCCAAATTAGCGGCCCACGCGGACTCGATAAAACTCGACCCCACCTTGTTTTCACGTATAAAAACTTTGGTCACAAGTAGCAATGATCTCAATCCAGAAGATTCGTGGGTATTGAAAAAATATTATGAAGATTTTCTTCAAGCTGGGGCTGATTTAAACTCTGAAAAGCGAGAACGAGTCAAGGAAATCAACGAGGAGCTATCAACTTTAGAAACAAAATTTGCGAAGAACCTCTTGGCAGATACAAATGACCTTGCAGTTGTGGTCGAGGATGAGAAAGAACTTGATGGTCTATCGCCAAATCAAATTGCGGCCTGCAAAGCCGCAGCCGAAGCGCGGGGCCATGCAGATA
>CAZZMU010000145.1:0-1766 GCA_964655345.1 uncultured Clavibacter sp. | reverse complement strand
ACTTTGGCGTAAGAGCTGTGTTGATTACGCACGAGGGTCCACATTTCACAGCCGGGAACGACCTCTTCGATTTTCTGAATGCGCCCCCACTAGAACCTGGTTCTCCCGTGATGCAGTTCCTCGAGCAGATTCATACTTTCAGCAAACCTCTACTTGCAGCTGTAGCTGGAAACGCAGTCGGAATTGGAACCACGATGTTGATGCATTGCGACGTTGTCGTCGCGTCTCCCACCACAAAGTTCTCAATGCCGTTTGTGAATCTTGGGCTCGTCCCAGAAGCTGGATCGAGCATCCTCTTCCCTCGATTGGCTGGATATCAACGCGCTTCCCAAATCTTCTTAACTGGAGAAGCGTTTGATTCGTCATATGCAAAAGAAATCGGCCTCATTGCAGAAATAAGTGATCAACCACGTGAAAAGGCTTTGGAATTTGCCACCAAGATTGCCTCACAACCACCTAATGCAATCATTCAAACTAAAGCGCTCATCAAGAGCGATATGCATGACAAAGTTTCCGCAGTAATGCGCGCCGAAGGCGAACTTTTCCAAATGGCGCTCCAATCCGATGAAGCAAGAGAAGCGTTTATGAACTTCTTGGCAAAGAAAGGTAAGTAAATGTCACTAGCGGGGAAGAAGATTTTTATCTCGGGAGGCTCACGAGGAATTGGACTAGCGATTGCACTGCGAGCTGCCCGTGATGGCGCGATGATTGCAATTGCCGCCAAAACCAGCGATCCACACCCGAAATTACCGGGCACGATTCATACTGCTGCGCAAGAGATTATTGCTGCGGGCGGGAAAGCGCTTCCAATCCAATGTGATTTGCGTGATGAAAATCAGATTACTGAAGCGGTCGAAAAAGCGGCAACGGAATTTGGTGGGCTGGATATTCTGATCAATAACGCTAGCGCCATAAATCTCACTCCAACTCTGGCGACACCTGCAAAGAGATTTGATCTCATGTTTGATGTAAATGTTCGCGGTACCTTTCTGACTTCTCAAGCTGTGATTCCTCATCTTCAAGAGAGCTCAAGGCAAGGAAGAAATCCTCATATCTTGACTCTCTCACCTCCGCTATCTATGAAAGCGAAATGGTTTAAGAATCACGTCGCCTACACCATGGCTAAATATGGAATGAGTATGTGCGTTCTTGGCATGTCAGAAGAATTCAAGCGAGACAAGATTGCCATCAACGCTTTGTGGCCGCGAACCGCAATTGATACGGCAGCGCTTCAAATGATTCCTGGAGTCGATACTGCTGCTTGTCGAACTCCTGAGATTCTGGCTGATGCAGCGTATGTGATTCTTAATCGTTCGAGCTCTGAATGCACCGGCAACTTCTTCGTTGATGATGAAGTATTGGCATCAGAAGGAATTACTGACTTAGATAAGTACGCAGTTGTACCTGGTACGAAGGATTTCTTACTCGATTTCTTCCTGGATTAAAAGCGATTAATCGTCACTCTTGATTTTCAGATCGGAATGAGTGTGCTCAGTTTCAACAATTCCCGACGAATATCGCGTCTCAAATTTACCGAGCTTCCACACCATGACGGAGAGCAACCACGCCAGAATGAAGCTAATAACAATGAAATATCCGATTCCGCCAAGATCAATATTTGCTATTGACTTGAAAGGTTCATAGTTATCGACGTTGGTCTTGGTAGCAAGAACATTGATGATTTGGATGGTTCCAATGACCAAGGCGACAAAAATTGAGATTGATGTAGTCGTAAGGTTGTAATAGATCTTTCGAAGCGGGGAAGT
>CAZZMU010000144.1:0-1772 GCA_964655345.1 uncultured Clavibacter sp. | reverse complement strand
CCAATGTTCGCACTCTTACAATTCCGCTGAAGTATTACAACTACAGTAAGAATGGCGTGAGTGCTGCAGTTTTGTGGGATCCGATTCTGGCTCCTGAACTATTTGAGCGAATCAAGAATGATGATGCGCTACTGGATACAGTGAAAGCTGACCCCTCGGCTTCGCCTTCGATTGTAGATAAGTTCAAGACAAATAGCGCCGCCGATAATCCATGTAAAGGGTAGGCTCACCCCATAATGTTGAAGTTGTCAGTAATAGGCACTGGTTATCTCGGAGCCACCCATGCGGCTGCAATGTCCTCCCTTGGTTTTCATGTAGTTGGCATTGATGTCGATCCTGAAAAGGTCGCTTCCTTACGCGATGGCAAAGTCCCATTCTTTGAGCCTGATCTTGAGGAGATGCTGCACCGTGAAGTTCAATCAGGTCGACTCACCTTTAGTACTAACTTCGAAGAAGTTTCAGATTGCGATGTGCACTTTGTCTGCGTCGGAACTCCACAAAAGAAAGATAGTCTTGCAGCTGATTTAACTTATGTAGATTCCTCAGTAACAGCACTTGCTCCCCATGCAAAACCAGGTTCGCTCGTTGTTGGAAAATCAACCGTGCCGGTCGGAACGGCAGCGCGACTTGCAGAACTTCTCAAGAAACTCAATTCCTCAATTGAACTCGCTTGGAATCCAGAATTCTTGCGTGAAGGTTTTGCAGTCGAAGATACTTTGCGTCCAAACCGACTTGTTGTGGGAGTGACATCTGATCGCGCAGAAGAAATGCTCAAAGAAGTTTATGCTCCGCTTCTCGCAAATAACGTTCCTTGGATTCGCGCGGACTTAGCAACAGCAGAATTAGTAAAAGTCGCCGCAAATTCCTTCTTGGCCACAAAGATTTCGTTTATCAATGCAATGGCAGAAATATGTGAAGCTGCCGGCGGAGACGTAACGGTACTTGCAAAAGCAATCGGATATGACCCCCGAATTGGTTCCCGATTCTTACAAGCCGGAATTGGTTTTGGTGGCGGCTGTTTGCCTAAAGATATACGTGCATTCATGGCCCGTTCAGAAGAATTAGGAGCGCAGCAGTCATTAGAGTTCTTGAGAGAAATTGATTCCATCAATCTGCGCGCGCGTAAGAGAATGATCGACCTGGTGAGGGCTGATGTGAGTGAAGATCTCAAAGGGAAGAAGATTGCAGTACTTGGAGCGGCATTTAAACCTGATAGTGATGATGTTCGTGACTCCCCTGCACTAGATATTGCTGCACAAATCCATTCAGCTGGCGCCGATGTCTGGGTTCATGATCCCAAAGCTATAGAGCCGGCTCGTCGTCGATTCCCGGCCTTGAGTTATTCAATGAGCGTTGATGAGTGCATTAAAGATTCGGATGCAATCTTGCACTTAACGGAATGGAAGATGTACCGTGAATTAGATCCTCACTCTCTAAAGTCACAAGTCAAGAGTTCCATCATTATTGATGGTCGAAATATGCTAGATCGCGAGAAATGGATCCAAGCGGGATGGAAATTTAGAGCGCTCGGAAGAAGTTAGTTATGAAGCCTGCAATAATTCTTGCTTCTGCATCCCCATCTCGTCAGAGACTCCTAAAGAGCGTTGGAATTTCACCTAAAGTTGTGGTGAGTGGTGTCGATGAAGAAGATTCTTCGTATTCTAAATTATCACCACGAGAACTCGTCATCGCTCTTGCAATTGTTAAAGCGCACACTGTAAAAGAGAAAATCAACTATCCCGCAATCATCATCGGTTGCGATTCAACATTTG
>CAZZMU010000143.1:0-1773 GCA_964655345.1 uncultured Clavibacter sp. | reverse complement strand
ATCGTGACATTCTTTTCAAATGCTTTATGCAGGAGTTGTGGCTCTACATCAAGAGCTTCACTCAATATGGATTCAAATGGAGCAAAAAGCACGACATAATCTGGGGAATTTCCAGTCTCTTGATAACCGCGTTTAGCAAGAGCGTTAACGTGACCTAGTAAATCCTTAGCATGTAGCTGCATCAATCTCGTGCGTTCTGTGGGATCTTTTTCTACGACTGCTTCGAGGAAACGATCAAAAGGAAACTTCGAGTCGATAAAGATTTCACTTCCGCCAGGAACTGCGATCTTGATATCAGGCTTGGAGATATCGGTTCCTGTGGTTCGGTAATCCTGTTTGAAAAAGTGAACGTTTTCTACAAGCCCCGCGTTCTCGAGGAGAGTTTCGAGTTGTGCTTCACCATATTTTCCACGCGTCTGAGAATTTGAGAGTGCGCCAGCAAGTTTTGTGGTTTCGCGCAGAAGCGTTTCGTTTCCAAGTTTCATGTTTTCAATCTGGGTACGCATCTCAGACTCGGCACGAGTACGTTTCAATTCTGCTTCTTGGGCCTGGGTGGTGAGTTGGGACATTCCAGTAGTAACAGCGCGAAGTTGTTCATTCAGAGTCGTTAATCGATTTTCTTCTTCACGAAGAGTGTCGAGTTGGTTTGTGAGGAGCGTGACTTTTCCGCGTTCGGAATTGAGTCGAAGAGCACCAACGACCAATCCAAGGGCAAGGCCGATCATCAGGCCGATGATGAGGTATGTCGCACCGTTCATTCCCGTATCGTGGCAGGACGCACTGACATTCACGGTTAGGCTCTACCCCTTGTGAGCCTCTCCATCGGAATCGTCGGTCTGCCGAATGTCGGAAAATCGACCCTTTTCAACGCCCTGACTAAAAACAATGTTCTGGCCGCGAATTACCCATTCGCCACTATTGAGCCGAACGTTGGGGTTGTCGGCGTACCCGATCCACGACTCGATGTTCTCGCCACAATCTTTGGCTCAGAAAAGATCATTCCCGCCGCCGTTTCATTTGTCGATATCGCTGGCATCGTAAAAGGCGCCTCCGAGGGCGCCGGCCTTGGTAATAAATTCCTTGCCAACATTCGTGAAAGCGATGCTATTTGCCAAGTAATTCGTGTCTTTAGCGATGGCGATGTCGTCCATGTCGATGGACGCGTTGATCCTGCCAGCGATATCGAGACCATCAATACCGAACTGCAACTTGCGGACTTACAGACGATTGAAAAGGCGATTCCACGGATTGAAAAAGAAGCGCGCCAAAGTAAAGAGCGAGCCGCAGTTCTCGATGCCGTCAAAGCAGCAGAAAAAGTTCTTGCAGATGGAAAAGTTCTCTCCAATTCTGATGTTGATCTTGCCCTGATTAAAGAACTTGGACTTTTGACTGCCAAACCGTTCCTCTATGTTTTCAATGTAGATGCCGCAGAACTTGCAGATAAGGAATTGCGCACCAAGCTTTCAACCCTTGTTGCCCCGGCTGAAGCAATCTTCCTTGACGCTAAGACAGAAGCAGAATTAAGTGAGCTCGATGATGCTGAAGCGCTTGAATTATTGAAGTCAATTGGTCTCGAAGAGCCTGGCTTGAGTACTCTTGCCCGCGTTGGGTTCAATACTTTAGGACTTCAGACATATCTGACTGCTGGCCCGAAGGAAGCGCGTGCGTGGACCATCCACAAAGGCGATACCGCTCCAGCAGCTGCTGGCGTGATTCATACTGATTTCCAGAAAGGCTTTATCAAAGCCGAAGTTATTTCATTTGATGATCTCG
>CAZZMU010000142.1:0-1815 GCA_964655345.1 uncultured Clavibacter sp. | reverse complement strand
CGTGGTTGCGGAAAAACTTCAAGCGCTCGAATCATGGCTCGCTCTCTCAATTGCGAAAAAGGTCCAACTCCGAATCCTTGCGGAAAGTGCCAGTCCTGTACTGATTTAGTGGCAAATGGCCCCGGCTCGATTGATGTGATTGAACTCGATGCCGCAACGCACGGTCTTGTTGATGACGCTCGCGATTTACGCGATAAAGCATTCTTTGCGCCAGTTAATTCTCGCTACAAGATTTACATTATTGATGAGGCGCACCAACTTGGACCGGGCGCTGCCAATGCGTTATTGAAAGTTGTTGAAGAACCACCTCCACACGTTTTATTTATTTTTGCTACTACTGAACCAGAAAAATTAATTGCAACTATCCGCTCCCGTACTCACCACTACCCATTCCGTTTAGTACCACCTGGAATTCTTGGCGAGCACCTGGAAAAAGTCTGTGCGGCTGAAAATGTGAAAGTTGAAAAGGGCGTAATCCCACTTGTGGTTCGCGCTTCTGGTGGCTCGGTTCGTGATGCCCTTTCTGTGCTCGGCCAACTACTTGCTGGTGCTGGAAAAGATGGCGTTACTTATGACATCGCTGTCCAACTTCTTGGCTATACCGATGGCGCGCTTCTTGATGATGCAATCGATGCAATCGGGGCTCGCGATACTGCGACTTTGTTTAAGACAATTGATGTCTTAGTGGAGTCGGGCCACGATCCACGTCGCTTCGCATTTGATTTATTGGAGCGGCTCCGCGATCTTGTTATTGTCGAAGCGCTCGATGATGGCGCTAGCTCGGTCCTTCGTGGCTATCCCGAAGATCAACTCGCTCGGATGCGCTCTCAAGCATCACGGATCGGAAGCGCTTCCCTGAATCGTGCTGCATCTGTTGTGGCTGATGGACTGACCCAGATGAGAGGAGCTACTCCACCACGATTAATTCTCGAACTTGTTGCCGGAAAGATCACTATTCCGATGGGTGATAACACCGATCTTGGATTGCTGTCCCGGATGGAACGTCTTGAACGTCAATCTGGCTTTGATGTTGCCCCAAGCGCTCCCGTTGTAAAGCAAGAAAAATCAGCGCCTAAAGCGGAAGTTAAAGCCGAAACTCAATCCAAACCGTTAAAAACTGAAGAAAAGAAAACTGCTACTACATCAGAAAAACCAGCCGGAAACGCTGATATTGCTGCGCTTCGCCGGATGTGGCCCGATGTGATTGAGAATGTAAAGCGCCGTAGAAGATTAACCTGGTCCTTACTTTCCGCCAGCGCCCAGATCATTTCGGTTGACGATAAGCACATAACTTTAGGAATCGTAAATGCGGGCGCAAGAGATTCATTTATTCGCTCCGAAAGCGAAGCTATTGTGAGCGATGCGTTCGTGGAAGTAACAGGTGTGAAACGAAAGATTGAAGTGATAGTAGATTCAACTGTTTCTCCTACGTCAGCCGCCTCAAAAACTGCTCGCACCGATGAAGATCCAGATGATGAAACTCAACTTTCTGGAACTGAACTCTTGATGAAAGAACTTGGCGCTCAAGTTATTGCTGAGAGCGAGAAGTAATGTACGAAGGAATTATTCAAGAGCTGATTGATGAACTCGGACGCCTTCCGGGTATTGGTCCTAAGAGCGCCCAACGAATCGCATTTCACATAGTCCAATCTGAACGAGTTGATGTAAATCGATTGGTTGAAGTTCTTCGCTTAGTAAAAGAGCGCGTGAAGTTCTGTACCCAATGTTTCAATGTTGCTGAAGAAGAAGAATGCAAGATTTGTCGCGATCCGCGTCGCGATCCTTCGGTTATTTGCGTAGTAGAAGAAAGTAAAG
>CAZZMU010000141.1:0-1819 GCA_964655345.1 uncultured Clavibacter sp. | reverse complement strand
ACCTCGTCACCCAACGTTGGTTAGCCCACTCGCTCACGCAGATTGCCGAAAAAGGACGCTCGGCGTTCTATGAAGGTGAGATTGCTCGCGCGCTCGTGGAATCCAGCAACTCATGGTTCAACTTAAATGACCTATCAACACACCGCACTCGCGTAATTCGACCTCTGACTGTGCAATACCGAGATTTTTTTGTACACGGACAGCCGCCGCCAAGTCAGGGAATGATTCTGTTGGAAGAGCTTCGTCTTGCTGAACAGTTTGATCTTGCTGAAATGAGCGAAGCAGATCGAATCCATGTGATGGTTGAAGCGAAGAAGATAGCTTTTGCCGATCGATATCGAATACTTGGCGACCCTGAACATATTGATGTGAATGTCTCAGAAATACTCGCTTCCGAGCACATAAAGTCTCGCGCTCAGGAAATAATTATGGGTCATGCCAACCTAGCTCCAGTCTCAGAGAATCAAGAAGGAAGTGACACCACGTATTTCCTCGCAGCGGATCGCGACGGCAACGCTGTCTCATGGATCCAGAGCGTCTTCCATGGCTTTGGAGCTTCATGGGCAATCCCCGGAACTGGAATCTTGATGAATAACCGCTTGACGGGATTCTCACTCGATGAAAAATCTCCCAATGTCATCGCCCCAGGTAAGCGTCCTGCCCACACACTCAATGCTTGGACCGTGACAAGAAAAGATGGAACATTGGCACATGTTGGAGGAACGCCCGGAGCAAATATTCAAGTCCAATCCAATTTCCAATTAATTGTTAATGCGATTGATCTCAAAATGTCGCCCCAAGAAAACGCTGAAGCCCCTCGATGGCAACACCTCAACAAGAAACGCGATAACTCAGGAATTGAAGTTTTCGATGGCGTATTACAAATTGAAAATCGAATCTCTCAGGAAGTCTTCACCTCGCTCTCACATCGTGGTCATGACGTTCAAGAACTCCCCGCATATGGTCATGGTTCATCAGTTCAGTTGTTAGCAGTTCAAGAAAATGGGACATACATCGCAGGATCTGATCCACGATGCGAGGGTCACGCGGCCGGTATCTAGGTTTAGAATTTCCACTATGAAGAGCTTTAATGGAGACGAACTCGGCGGACCTTTTGATTTAATCTTTAATCTCCCACTCCATCCACTCGTCGTTCATGGCGCCGTCGTTCTTGTGCCTCTCGTGGCTTTTGCAGCTCTTGCTATGTCTTATTGGCCAAGTTTTTCAAGAAAATACGGTGGTCCCGTCTTAATTCTTGCCTTTGTCGCTCAGGCTTCCCTACTTATCGCAAAAGCAAGCGGTGAGCCTTTCCAAGCCCGATTAAATAAGGACATTGAGCGTCATGCGAATTTTGGTGAAATTGCACCACTGACCTTTATTCCTCTTCTTGTTTTGCTCATCATTCGTTGGCGAATGGATAAATCTGGTGCAAATGTGGGTTCCGCCCAAGTTCGCAGGTTAGTTTCGATACTTTTAGCTCTGGCCGCAATCCTTGCTCTGGTTTATATCTACTTGACTGGGCATTCGGGTGCCGAATCAGTCTGGGGTTGGATCGCTAAGAATTAGATTTTTTGTCTGCTAATTTAAAAATCATAAAGCTGGCTACACCACTGAATATTGACGCGGAAATGATTGAGACCACAGCAAGATCCTGAACTTCAGGATCAGCAAAAGCTAAGTTTGCAATAAAAATTGCGACAGTAAATCCGATTCCAGCCGCACTTCCCGTCGCAAAAATACTTCGTGGATTTGCACCTTCTGGAATCTCACCGATATTGACTCGCTTTGAAAGATAGATTGTGGCAAATATTCCTAATGG
>CAZZMU010000140.1:0-1845 GCA_964655345.1 uncultured Clavibacter sp. | reverse complement strand
CCTCGAGGATTACGGGCAATTTTCACACAAATCACGAGATAGGAGAAATTAGCGCTATCGCCTAGAGCCCAACGCGCGTGAGTGCCTGGCGGATGAGATAGGAGAAGACGGTGCGCATGACTTCCGAGCCAAGAATCTTCATGAGGATGTCATAGAGATTCGTTCCGATGATGGTTGCTGCTGCAATAAACATGAGTGCTTGCCTTCCTTTAACTGGTCTAGTGATGGTGTTGCGAATTCGCGCACTATGCCGCACCCGATGTGACAGAAATGTTGGCCAAGGCCATAGTGGGGAAAACTTTGCGCTGGTAATCTCGCGGTTATGAATGACTCACTCTCCAATCTCTTAAGCGAAAATCGCACCTTTCCTCCATCGGCTGAATTTGCGGCGCAAGCAAATGCGAAAGCAGAAATGTATGACGAAGCTGAACGAGATCGATTAGCGTTCTGGGAGAAGCAAGCCTCTGTACTTCATTGGCATAAGAAGTGGGAGAAAGTTCTAGATTGGCAACCACCATTTGCGAAGTGGTTTGTGGGCGGAAAACTTAATGCTTCGTATAACGCTTTAGATCGTCATGTTCTTGAAGGTCGTGGAGATCGAGTTGCATTTTTATTTGAAGGCGAACCAGGCGATACTCGCAAAATCACATATGCAGATTTACTCATTGAAGTTAAGAAGACGGCGAATGCGCTTCAATCTTTAGGGATTAAAGATGGTGATCGAGTCGCAATTTATATGCCGATGATTCCGGAAGCTGCGATTGCAATGTTGGCTTGTGCCCGAGTTGGTGCAGCGCACAGCGTGGTGTTCGGCGGCTTTTCTGCCGATTCCTTATTGGCTCGAATTCAAGATGCCGATGCCACGCTTGTGATTACCGCTGATGGTGGATTCCGAAAAGGCGGCGCTTTTGCGCTCAAGCCGATTGTTGATGAAGCGCTAAAAGGTGAAACGAACGTCAAGAACGTCCTTGTTGTGAAGCGCACAGGACAAGAAACTGCGATGTCACCACGAGATACGTGGTGGCATGATCTCGTTGATAAGCAGAGCGCTGAACATGAAGCGCAAGCCTTCGATAGTGAGCATCCACTCTTCATTCTTTATACCTCTGGAACTACAGCAAAACCTAAAGGAATTGCACACACAACTGGCGGTTACCTCACCCAGGCCGCTTTCACACATCGGATGGTCTTTGACCTAAAACCAGAGAAAGATATTTATTGGTGCACCGCAGATGTCGGTTGGGTGACGGGGCATTCATATGTTGTGTATGGACCGCTGATAAATGGCGCCACCCAGGTTATGTATGAAGGTACGCCCGATACCCCACACAAAGGTCGCATCTTCGAGATGATAGAAAAGTATGGCGTCACCATTCTTTACACCGCGCCCACTTTGATTCGAACCTGGATGAAGTGGGGCGATGAATTCCCAAATAAATACAATTTAAAGTCGCTCCGACTTTTGGGTTCCGTCGGTGAACCAATTAATCCAGAAGCGTGGATGTGGTACCGCGAAGTGATTGGTGGAAATCGTTGTCCGATCGTTGATACGTGGTGGCAGACCGAAACTGGTGCGATCATGATTTCACCACTTCCTGGAGTAACAGCAACCAAACCTGGTTCGGCAATGCGTCCGCTGCCTGGAATTAGTGCGAAAGTGATTGATGACTCGGGCAATGAAGTAGGAAATGGTGGCGGTGGTTATTTAGTTCTCGATAAACCCTGGCCCTCGATGTTGCGTGGTGTATGGAGAGAGCCTGAGCGTTACAAAGAAACTTATTGGTCACGTTTTGAAGGTTTGTACTTTGCCGGCGATGGCGCAAAGCTCGATGATGATGGCGCGTT
>CAZZMU010000139.1:0-1857 GCA_964655345.1 uncultured Clavibacter sp. | reverse complement strand
CCACCCGCAACCCCTGCAGTATTAGGAACGATAACTACATCGTCTCCCATCTTCATTAGGTCGTTTGGTCGAATCAAACGTGCATTACCGCCGCCGATATAAAGTCGATCCCACTTGAAGACTGGACGTAATTCTTCGACGAGCTGTTTGATTCGTCTTGACCAAAATACATTTCCTAAACGTTTGCGCTCTTGTTCGCCAATCCACGTGTCATATGTCGTTCCACGACGGACCGTGGCATGTGAGAACTCGAAATGCGGCGTTAATTTACCGCCGTAAAAGATTGCAAAACCTAATCCGGTACCTAAAGTAATCACGACTTCATAGCCCGAGCCTGTGATGATTCCAGCGCCGTGAACTTCTGCGTCATTAAGTACCAACGTCGGAATTTTTAGTTTTTCCGAAATTGCTTTTTGAATATCACAGTCGCGCCATTGTTCCTGAAGCTCCGGATCCACCTTTGTTCGCGGGCCACGGACATTGATGTAATGCGGGGTAGCAACCACTACGCCATTTCGAATCATTCCTGGCATTCCTACTGTGGCGCGATAGGCCTTCGGCAATTCCGATGCAATCTGATACATGGTTTCCACAAAACGTTCCGGCGATAACGGGTACGGAGTCTCGATTCGATTTGGTTTCGAATGCATAGTTCCCGAGTCGTCAAGGACACAACTCTTCAAAAATAACCCTCCGCAATCGATGGAGAGAGTGAGTTGTTCTGCCATGTCACTATCCTCTCGCGCGTCGAAATCTTTGCCAAATATTTCGCAAAATCCCTTACAAATATGGAGGAGTTGAGTAAGGTTTTTCGGTGGCCTTGATCGAAATTCGCAATCTCACCAAGTCTTTTGGATCAGTGCGCGCGGTTGATGGCGTTGATCTCGATATTCATGCAGGGGAATTTCTCACTCTTCTTGGCCCATCTGGTTCTGGAAAGACAACCGTCCTACGGATGATTGCAGGATTTGAAACTCCAGATTCGGGTTCGGTAAAACTTAACGGAGTCGATATCACTTATTTGCCGCCGTATGAGAGAGATGTCAACACTGTCTTTCAAGATTACGCACTCTTTCCGCATATGGATGTCATTTCAAATATCGAATACGGTTTACGAGTCAAAGGCGTCGCAAAAGATGAACGACGCGAGAAAGCGCTCAAGGCTCTCGAGCAAGTCAGATTAGCTGGATACGAAAATCGCAAACCAAATCAACTTTCTGGAGGACAGCGCCAACGTGTTGCGCTGGCTCGAGCTCTCGTTAATCGCCCATCAGTGTTGCTGCTTGATGAACCACTTGGAGCGCTTGATTTGAAATTGCGTGAACAAATGCAATTAGAACTTAAGGATTTGCAACGTGAAGTTGGAATTACTTTTGTATTTGTTACCCACGATCAAGAAGAAGCGCTGACAATGAGTGATCGAATCGCTGCGTTCAATAACGGCAAAATCGAACAGATAGATACCCCGCAGAATATCTATCAGAAACCTGGTACAAAGTTCGTCGCAGAATTCGTTGGTAAGACTAATTCCATCGAGATAGAGGGTGCTCGCATCAATGTAAGACCTGAGCACATCAACGTTGGTCGCTCCACAAGTAAAAGTGCGCGTAGTTTTGCCGGAACCTTACGAGACATAATTTTCGTGGGTGCAACCACTAGATATGTTGTTGACACCAAAATCGGGTTGGTAACAGCTTTGAATGCGCAGGAAGAACTCAAGCGTGGCGATGCAGTACATATTTCGTGGGAGAAAGACCGAGAATTCTCAAGCCTGTAGAGGTGAGAGATTTCCATGTTCAAAAGCTGAACATGGTTCAGGAGGATGGAGGTACAGATGCGTAACAAGCGTCTGTTTCA
>CAZZMU010000138.1:0-1861 GCA_964655345.1 uncultured Clavibacter sp. | reverse complement strand
GAAATGTGCAATTTACCGTTCATATTCCCTCAATTATCATTAGATACTTCACATTTATTACACATGTTTGAATTATGAAAAAAAGTTAATACATGTCCTTGTAGCTCAGTGGATAGAGCAACCGCCTCCTAAGCGGTAGGTCGCCGGTTCAACTCCGGCCAAGGACACATAACTAATGCAGAATACTTTTAATGATTAATTTGAAAACGCTTGAGAGCGCGTGGCGCCCACCAGTTCCAATCACCAAATAAACGCATTAGTGCCGGAACAAGAAATGCACGAATCAACGTTGCATCAAGCAGGATTGCAAACGCGACTCCAAAGCCCATCATCTTGATTGACGTGACACCACTAAGGACGAATGCTGCGAACACGACTGCCAAAATAAATGCAGCCGCCGTAATGATGCGAGCAGATTTCTGTAATCCGAGCGCAACCGCATCGATGTTGCTCTTGCCGGCATCGTGTTCTTCTTTGATGCGAGAGAGTAAGAAAACTTCGTAGTCCATCGATAATCCAAAAGCTACAATCGATACAAGCACCATAGTGTTGGTATCAAGCGTGCCGTTCACGATGAAATCCCCCAGCAGCTCTTTAAAGTTTCCATCAATGAATATCCAGGTAAGAACTCCCATGGTTGCTGCAAGTGAGGTGAAATTGAGTATCACTGCCTTGATTGGCAAGAGAAGGGAACCGGTAAATGCAAAGAGAAGCAGCAAGACGGTGATCATGATCCAACCAAGAACTTTTGGCATCGTGCTTGAAATAGCGCCTTGGGTATCTGTGTAATCAGCCGCGATTCCGCCAACCAACGTTCCTTCTGGGGCGGGGAGTTCGCGAATCTTGTGAATCAACTCTTCACCTTCTGGAGTCCTTGGCTTCATAGAGTGAATCGCAACTAATCGTGCCGCACTACCCACAATCTGTATTTCGCCAACTCGAACTACTCCAGGAATTTGCTTGAGAGCGGCCATGTATGTGGCTATTTGCTCAGATTGCTGAGCGCCATCGGGAAAGACAATTTCAATGGGATTGCTCTCTTGGCCGGGAAATTCATTAGCAATGAATTGTGAGGCTTGGTAGGCACGATCTGATTTTGGAAGTACATCGCTATCAATTTGGCTAAATTTAATATTCGTTATTGGAGCAATGAGAATTGCAAGTATTGCAAGGGATGCAGCAACAACACTCACGGGGCGACGCATCACAAAGCGTGCAATCTGAGCCCAACGCCCGTCTTCTTTTTGGACAATTCCGCTACGGCGCACAACACCTTTGTTTATCTTTGCGCCAAGAATTGCAAGAAGTGCAGGAAGCGGAATGAGCGCACCAATTACAGCTAACGCAACCACCGCCGCTCCCGCGTACCCCATTGATTTCAAGAAGTTCTGAGGGAAGAAGGTAAGTGAAATAAGAGTCAAGACCACGGTCAGACCGGAATAGAAAACAGTCTTGCCTGCGCTACGTAAGGTATTTACTATCGCAGTTTCATTGTCGAGTCCGCGTGCCATCTCTTCTCTAAAACGGTTCACGATAAGTAGCGCGTAATCGATTCCTAATCCAAGGCCAAGACCTGTTGTGAGATTTAGTGCAAAAATGCTGACATCAGTAATGAGCGTCAACAAATACATCGCAAAGAACGTGCCAAGAATCGCCGTTATCCCAACAACTAAAGGCATTGCGGAAGCTGCCATGGCTCCGAAAACGAAGAGCAATAGTAAGAATGTAAGCGGAATAGAGACAGCTTCAGATAGTTTTAAATCGTCTTGAATTCTTCCATTGATGGCGTTTGCAAATACTGCGCCACCAGATGCATACACATTTAGTCCTTTGTAATTTCCGTCGTACTTCTCCTGATAGA
>CAZZMU010000137.1:0-1878 GCA_964655345.1 uncultured Clavibacter sp. | reverse complement strand
GCTGATGACGTTGTTAATCTTTCATCAATCATTCGAACGACAATCTCATTTGGCAGATACGTTGATAATCCGCGTGCAAATTCGCGCGCTTTGAGCGCTGAACCCCCTTCTTCACCCGAAAGTTGTAGCGGCAATCCGATGTAAATCACTGAGACTTCTTCTTCGTTGCAAATTTCCGCAATACGCCGCTGACTTTCCGCGAAACTCTCGCCGTTTTCAATGGTCTCCAGTGGTGAGGCAACTACACCGGAAAGATCACTCATCGCTACACCAATTCGAACATCTCCATAGTCAATGGCGAGGCGTCGACCGACTTTTCGATACATTGTTTTACATCAGTGATGAAGCGATAGCTTTGAGCGCATCAGAAATCTTAGATTTATCAACGCCGCCGCCTTGGGCAAAATCATCTTTGCCGCCACCACCACCGCCCAGAATCGTTGATCCAATTTTCACTAACGCGCCTGCCTTTACTCCAGCTTTTCTGGCGACTTCATCTGTTGCTACGACTAGCGTCACTTTCTCATCACCAGAACTAGCTAGAACTATGACGCTTGATGAGAGCTTGCTCCGTAAATCCAAAGCAACTACGCGTAAATCTTCTCCTGAAAAGCCGGGACCCAGATCATGAGTGATCAATGAGATGGCGCCGATTTTCTGTATCTTCGATAAAAGTTCGTTTGACTTGGCAAGTGCTTCTTGCATTTTTACAGAAGCAAGCTCTTTTTCCAATTCCTTCATCTTGGTGATGAGCCCGGAGATGCGTTCCGGTAATTCTTCAACTCTGCTGCCCTTGATTAACTCTGTCAGCGAATTAAGCAGAATATGTTCTCTGACTAGAAATGAGTAAGCATCGACACCAACCAGAGCCTCGACACGACGAACGCCTGCACCAATGGACGACTCTCCGAGCAATTTAACGATCCCAAGTTGTCCTGAACGAGATACGTGAGTACCGCCACACAACTCCCGCGCCCAATCTCCAACGCTAACAACGCGAACTCGATCACCGTATTTTTCACCAAAGAGCGCCATAGCACCCATTGCTTTTGCTTCCGATTGCGACATTTCTTGCGCGGTTACTTCAAGATCCTCAAGCAACAAACTATTCACGCGTCCTTCAACTTCAGCCAACGCGCTTGCTGAAACTGCTCCAGCGGCAGGGAAATCAAATCTAAATCGACCAGGTGCATTCTCCGATCCTGCTTGTGTAGCAGTCTCGCCCAATACTTCGCGGAATGCTTTGTGGACCATATGTGTTGCGGTATGCGCGCGAGAGATTCCACGGCGACGTTCTGTGTCTATGGCAGCATGAACCAAAGATCCTGATTTCCATGAACCCGTGACGACTCTTCCTCTATGAACTATGAGTCCTGGGATTGGGGATTGAACATCGTCGACCTCGAATACAGCGCCGTTAGCCCCACGAATAACTCCCCCGTCGGCCAGTTGGCCGCCACCTTCGGCATAAAAAGGAGTCCGATCAAGAATCAGCTCTACTTCATCTCCTACTTGAGCATCGTGAACTACTTTTCCGTCTCGAACCATACCTACAAGATTCGATTCGCTTTCAGTATGCGAATATCCGATGAACTCAAATTTCTTGCTTAATTCTGCAATTTTTCGATATTCCGAAAGATCGGTATGACCGCTCTTCTTTGCCTTTGCATCAGCTTTTGCGCGTTCTCGTTGTTCTTTCATGAGACGAGTAAATCCATCCGCATCCACGGATAAACCTTGTTCCGAAGCCATCTCCAACGTTAAGTCAAATGGGAAACCGTATGTGTCATGTAACTTAAAAGCATCATCTCCCGAGAGCTTTTTACTTCCACTTTTCTTGGTTTGAGAACTTGCCTGATCGAAAATCAAGGTACCGCT
>CAZZMU010000136.1:0-1902 GCA_964655345.1 uncultured Clavibacter sp. | reverse complement strand
GTTCCACAATCGGTGTATCGCATCAACACTGATGAAATGGAGCGCATTGGTTTGTGGGCGCTGAGAATTGGCGAGACATATCAATTCGAGGTGGGTTCCATCACATTCAATGGCGTGATTCCATGGGTCAATCTTCAAATCGTGCGTGATCCAGGTAAGCAATACGCGCTCATTGGAAGTATTCTCGCCATTATCGGATTGATGATTTCGCTCTTCATTCGCCAACGTCGAATCTGGGTTCGCGAAGTGAATGGAAAGTTAGAAATTGCAGGCCTTGCTCTCAATAGATTGCCGGGGCTAGAAGATGAAATTAATCGCATGGTGAATGAGTTGAAAGGATCGAAATGACGAAGTCAGATTGGGCCTATCTCTCGAACGACCTTGTTTACGGGGCTCTGTTTACTTACACAATCGCTTTTATTGTTTATACCTATGAAACTGCCTTTGCAGTAAAAGCCAATAAAGAAGGTAGCGCGAGCAATATTGATCGCACCAAGACCGCAAAGTCTGGGCGAATCGCCACAATCATTTATGCGGTCGCGACTCTTGTTTTATTACTTGGTGTAGTTGCGCGTGGAGTTTCTGCAGGTCGGGTGCCGTGGAGCAACATGTATGAGTTCTCCATAACTGGTGCGCTTACATTTTCATTGGCTTATTTAATAGTTGGTCGCAAATACGATCTACGCTGGTTAGGACTTCCCATATCTATTGCGGTGCTCTTAATACTTGGTACTGCAATTACTCTTTTGTATCGCCCCACAGCGCCACTCGTGCCAGCTTTGAAATCAACCTGGTTAGTGGTTCATGTGGCTGCCGCGATTCTTTCTGGCGGAGTTTTCTTACTTTCTAACACAATCGCAGGAACGTACTTGTGGCTCGACAGCATGGAGCGAAAAGGTGAACGCACGCCGTTTGCTAAGCGTCTTCCATCTTTAGAAGTTCTTGATCAACTCTCCTATCGCCTGGTCGCATTTGTGTTTCCATTATGGACTTTTGCTGTCATCGCAGGAGCAATCTGGGCTGAAGCAGCGTGGGGACGTTATTGGGGATGGGATCCCAAAGAAACGTGGGCATTTATTACTTGGATTTTGTATGCCGCGTATTTGCATGCCCGAGTGACTGCAGGTTGGAAAGGTCGCAAAGCAGCGTGGTTATGTCTGCTTGCTGGATCGACGTATTTATTTAATTACATCTGGGTCAATGTGTGGGGTACGGGTCGCCATACTTATTCAGGTCTATAGATCTTTACATGTCTAACCACGTTCATTGTCATGAACTAAGCGCTGACGAATGGAATCGGCTTCGCACGATTCGTTTGGCATCGTTACTAGACAGCCCTGATGCTTTTGGCGGGAAACATGAAAAAGAAAGCGCTATGAGTGAAGAAGAATGGCGCGAACTTTTCAAGAAGAACTCATATCTTGTTGCTTCGTATGATGGTGAAGACATTGCGATGATGTTCTTAGAGAAATTGCGGGGAGATTTTGGCGCAACATGTTGGGTTGGAGGTTGCTGGAGCAATCCAAAATTTCGTGGCCGTGGCGCCGTCCGAGCCATGTTTAACTATGTGGATTCGGTTGCAGAAGAAAAAGGCTGGCAGATTCAAGGTTTAGGCGTCTTTGTTGTAAACACCTCAGCAATCGCCGCATACGAGAGCCTAGGATTTAAAGCGATGGGTGAACCGCAAGAAAGTACTCGAAGGCCAGGTAGTTTCTACCAGCGCATGATCCGCGGTTTATAATTTCATAAATTCTTAAGTTACTCAGAGTATATGTCAATATCAACTCCGAGTAGTTCTATTTTCTGAGATACTTTTTTGGTTGCGTTGTACGCAAGTTGTGATGTAGGTAAGAGCTGGTGACTCATGCAATTCAGACTTCATCTGGAGCTGGTGACAGGAGA
>CAZZMU010000135.1:0-1917 GCA_964655345.1 uncultured Clavibacter sp. | reverse complement strand
CTTTCTTTGCATTATCGGACAATTTAGGTTTCAAAGTGTGGGGACTTGAGTTCTACCGACTTGTGTACGGGGCCCTTGGAATTCAACGAAATAACGATGGGCGTGAAACCGATCTTTTTGCTGGAGTCAGATTATGAAAACGATATTCGCAATTCTTTTTGGTGTTGGTGTGGGCATTTCTGGAGCATTTCTACACAATGGGTATCGTCCATTTGGGGTTGCAGTATCACTCTTTGCAATCTGGTTAGGAGCACGACTAGTACGAAATATGTATCGATCACAATTATCTAACTTTCTTTATGCAACAGGTTGGGTTGCGGTGATTATTCGAGGCTCGACTTTGGGTAATGGTGGCGAAATCTTGATTGAAGCTAACGTCTACGGAAATCTCTTAGTTTTTGGTGGTGCAGCAATTCTTGTGGTTGGCCTGCTACGAAAACAGAATTAATTCAATCCTAAGTACGACTGATTCTGCTCCACGTTTGTCCCTCTGAACTATCACGAACTTCAATGCCAAGTCTGGCTAGTTCATCTCGGAGCGCGTCACTTTCCTTGAAATCCTTAGCCTTCCGTGCGGCGTCACGTCGTTCAAGAATAACTTTAACTGTATCGGGAATATCTTCTTGCGAAATTTGAATGGTGAGATCAAGTCCAAAGAGTGAATCCACTTCATCAATGACTCTAGCTTTTTGAAAATCTGTGAGTTCTTGGTCTTTTTCTAAAGACCGTAGCTTCATAATTGCACGCGGAGTATCAAGATCATCGCAAAAATCACGGTAAATCGCAGATATATAGCGTTGAGTTGCCGTATCGTCATGTGAGTTGGAGTTTTCGGATTTTGACCACTGTTGATACTTACTTCGGATTCTCTGCAACCAAGCAAATGCTGCATTAATCGATTGCCACGAGAGATCCATCTGGCTCCGATATCTATTTTCCAGAAAACAGAACCTGACTGCCAATGGATCAATTCCCCGCGACAAAACATCACGAAGTAACACGACATTCCCGGAACTTTTTGACATTTTTCTGCCCTCAAACAGAAGATGTTCGCCATGGAGCCAGAGCGATACTGCTTCATTGCCTGTTAAAGGATTTGACTGCGCTCGTTCATTTTCGTGATGTGGAAATCGAAGATCTATGCCGCCAATGTGCAGATCGACGTGTCCATCGAGATAAAACAACGACATCGCTGAACATTCGATATGCCAGCCAGGAAATCCTGCTCCCCATGGCGTCTGCCAAATCATTTCAGTTCGATTGCCCGCACTCTTCCATAACGCCCAATCAGCATGAAAACGTTTTGCGCCATCCTCGCTATATTCATAGCGATGTCCTGGCTTTAAAGCTTCTAGCCGATTGCCACTGACCTCCCCGTACGACGCAAATTTCTCTGCTGAAAAATATACTGATGAATCTTCTCCCACGTATGCAAAATTCAAGTCAATGAGTTTCTTTATATGTTCAATCATCATCTCGATACATTCACTTGCTCGCGGATACTTGTCGGCTGCGATGATGTTAATCGCATTCAAGTCAGCATGGAATTTTGCTTCGTAATCCCGAGCAATTGAAAACGGATCTCTTCTTTCCAATTTTGATTGCGTAAGAATTTTGTCTTCTTCGAAATCTTCGCTCATGTGCCCGACATCAGTGATATTCTGTATCAGTCGAACTTTTGCACCGGAAAATTGCAGCGTTCTCTTGACTAGATCGCTCAGCAAGAATGTTCGGAGATTTCCAACGTGGGCATCCCGATAGACAGTCGGGCCACAGCAGTAGATTCGAAATGTGGTGCCATCGTGCGCCACTACGGGCGATACGCGGCGAGTCAAGGTGTCGTAAATATGTAGCGTCACATTATTGCTCTGCTCGCGCTTCATACCTGCTTATTCTGTAGGATAGTGAACCTAAAAG
>CAZZMU010000134.1:0-1943 GCA_964655345.1 uncultured Clavibacter sp. | reverse complement strand
ATTTGTAGAAATCGAGCCGATCTTTAGTTTCTAAGACTTGATCTTGGCTATCTAGGACAATTTCGACTTTACCGAGCCCTAAAGCTAATTGACGTTTTCCTGCACCTTTACTTCTCCAGGTGTTCATTGCCATGTGATGGTGATAACCACCCGCGGAAACAAATATTGCTGCATTACCCCAACTCATAGTCCTTTCAAAGCCAAGCATTTTCACATAGAACTCTTCAGCCGCAGGGATTGAACCGACGCTTAAGTGAACATGACCAACTTTTTTATCTTCTTCAACCGGTGAATCTGTGAGGTGTTCAGAGAGAAACTGATTCGGGTCAAGGAAAATCGTATCCATCTCGATTGAGCCATGTACCCAACTCCACTCACTTCGATCCCGATCCCAGTAAAGTTCAACTCCATTACCTTCAGGATCGTTGAAGTAAAAAGCTTTACTTACGAGATGGTCGGCACTTCCCGTGAAGTTGCCTGGATATTGACGTGCAACCGATGCAACCGCTTTTGCTAGCGCTGCTTGCGAAGGGAAGAGAATCGCGGTGTGGAAGAGCCCAGCTTCATGAGGTGAAGCATGTTTCATCAGCGGTTTGTGCTCAAGAATGAGGATTTCTAGATCATTAAATCCCAATACCGCTCTATTGCCAACATGACTGAGTAGTTGAAGTCCCACGCCTTCTCGGTAATAGCGAATCATCGTGTCGAGATCTGCTACCCATAATGTGACAGCGCCCATGTGGGTATCCGCCGGCAACAACTGGGATTGGCTCATGGGGGCATCGTACACAATTTAGTTGAAATTTCAACTAAATGTAGGAGAGCCAGTCCGATAGAGTTTTCCCATGAAAGGCAGAATTATCGTCATGCTTCAATTCGTGTTGTTGGTGGCGATGGTGATAGCTCCGGGAAGACAAAATGTCCCCCTCTTTTCTCTCATTCTTGGATCTACGCTCGTTGTAATTGGAAGTCTTCTGATTGCAATCTCCTTTCGTGCGCTTGGAGATTCGCTCACTGTTATGCCTGAGAGCAAAGAGAATGCATCGTTAATCACTAGTGGCATCTACTCAAAAATCCGCCATCCGATTTATTCAGCAATTTTCCTAGTATCCGGAGGCTTTTTTCTCATAAAAATGAGCGCTACGAGCCTTGCCGTCTTCTTAACCTTGAATTCCTTGCTTTGGTACAAGGCCAAATATGAAGATGAAATACTACTCAAGAAATTTCCTGGAGCGAGGGACTATCAAAAATCAACTAATGCTTTTCTGCCCCGCTTTAAATAAATAGGTTAGGAAAACGATGACTATTGGACTTGAAAGATTATTGAAGCACATGGCGTGGGCCAATCAAGAAACGATTAAGCATCTACAAGGCTTACCCGAAGAGGCACTTAAAGCATTTGCGACCAATCCTGAGTGGTTTGTCGCGGAGATTCTCCACCATATTGTTGAGGCGGCCGATAACTATGCTTTTCGCATAAGTGGAAATCGACCAGCAGTTCCTGGAACCAGCATTCAAGAGATTGAGAAAATTTCCGATTTAGGCATGCTCGCTGAACAAGCCTCAGCCATCGATGCTGCACTACTCAAGTGCGCACAATTGGATGATATTCAACTGGAATTCACAAATTACTCTGGGAATCTGGTGAAGCGTTGGCGCTCCACTATTTTGTCGCAATCGATTCACCATGCCACTGAGCATCGCGCTCAAATCGCCTCAGCTTTGGAGAGCAAAGGCTTTACTCCAGTTAATTTAGATGACCTAGACCTCTGGTCTTATGAAATCAATATTGGTTAAAGATAAAGTTCAACCATGTGCAGCAAAGTAAAATGTAATAAGTGTGGAAAATGGACTTGGTCAGGATGTGGTGAACACATTGATGAAGCGTTAGCCGGAGTTCCGAAAGACCAGATTTGTACGTGCTAGAGCTCTCCTTTTTCTAA
>CAZZMU010000133.1:0-1998 GCA_964655345.1 uncultured Clavibacter sp. | reverse complement strand
TTGAAGCGGCGAATATCTTCGAAGGTAAACCATTTGGTGTTGGCGATGGAGTTTTAAAGCAGCCAAGTGCATGGCGCCATTTATGGAATCCATGGCGTCCATCATGGGGCGAGCCATATACCGAACAAGTTGCGCGCATGAAAGCAGCAGTTGAAGCCGCGCGCCTTGCGGCCCAAGGCAAAGATGCTCTTGTTGTTTCACATCAATTACCAATTTGGATTTTACGATCTTCGGTTGAAGGTCGACCTTTCTTACATGATCCACGTAAACGACAGTGCTCGCTTGCTTCAGTTACAAGTCTGCACTTTGATGCATCGGGCAAAGTTGTGGGCCTTACCTATAGTGAACCTGCTGGACATCTACTTCCACCGAAGAAGAAATGAAAAAGTTCTTAGCCCTTCTCCTTATCCCGGTTCTTGTGGCCTGCTCCAATGGCGGTGGATTTAGCGCAAACGAACAATCATTTATTGCTGGTAATGGCGTAGCAACATTCATACCTAAAGCGGATCGCAAACTAGCGCCAGCAATTTCAGGTCCAACCCTTGATGGTTCTACTTTCACCTCAGCACCGGGAAAAGTATTAGTTCTAAATGTTTGGGCGTCGTGGTGCTCGCCGTGTCGCGCCGAAGCGCCAGCGCTACAAGAAATGTCGAGCGCACATCCTGAGGTTCAATTTCTTGGAGTTTTGACCCGAGATAGTTTGGTCTCAGCTCGGGCATTTGTGGAGCGATTTAACATTACTTATCCGTCGCTTACCGATGATGGAATTCTCTTGAAGTTTCATGGTCAACTCACACCCAATGCCATTCCCACAACTTTGATTATCGATAGCGAAGGCAAGATCGCGGCCCGCGTGAGTGGCGAAGTCACGTATTCAGCTCTGGAGGATCTCATTAAACGGGTGAAATCCAATGAATGAATTCCTTGTTAATCAAGTCTTTGATGGCAGCCTCATCGTTGCCTCATTAGTTGCAATCTTTGCTGGACTTATCTCTTTTGCTTCACCGTGTGTGCTCCCTTTGCTTCCCGGATATCTGGGATATGTCTCAGGTGCATTTGCTACGAAACGACGAATGATCCTTGGTTCATTTCTTTTCGTTTCTGGTTTTGCATTTCTATTTGTTTCTTATGGCGTGATCTTTGGAGCACTTGGTGATGCAATTCTTCGTAATTCAACGCTATTAACGAGGCTATTGGGTCTTCTCACCATTGGATTTGGGTTTATTTTTATTTTTTCCGAGAAGTTCTATCGTTCATTTAAATTTCCTTTTGTCGCTTCAACAGGATTAATAAGCGCACCAATTCTTGGCTTTATGTTCGGACTTGGGTGGACCCCATGTATCGGTCCAACTCTCGGAGCGGTTCAGACCCTTGCCCTGATTGAAGCGAGCGCTACTCGTGGGGCAATTCTTTCTTTCGCTTATTGTGTAGGGCTAGGACTCCCCTTCGTCCTCTTTGCTTTTGCTTTAGAGCGTTCCAAGAAACTTCGAAGCGCGTTGCTTAAACGCAACAAAGCAATTTCAATAATTGGCGGAACTTTCTTAATTGTTATTGGACTGCTTCAAATTTCAGGGTTGTGGGAGATATTGATGGCAGATCTGCGCGGCACCATTAGTGGATTTATTCCGGTGATCTAATGAGCGCTCCCGAACTTCAAGGAATCTCACTATTGAGATATTTGTGGCGTCAGCTCACAAGTATGCGAACCGCGCTGATTCTGCTCTTGCTTCTTGGATTAGCTTCTATTCCCGGTTCAGTTTTCCCACAACGCACCCAGAGCCCGTTAAAGGTGCGCGAATACTTCGAAAACAATCCATCGGGTGCGAAGTTGATGGATAAATTCTTTCTCTTTGATGTCTACGGATCACCATGGTTCTCAGCGATTTATATCTTGCTCTTTATTTCCCTTATTGGATGTGTGGTCCCACGTTCGTGGCACTATTTTCGAGAAATCTTTAAAGCGCCAGCGCAAGCTCCATCATCGCTTTCAACGATGGA
>CAZZMU010000132.1:0-1999 GCA_964655345.1 uncultured Clavibacter sp. | reverse complement strand
GCATCGAGTCATATTTCAACATTCCCCATTCCCAGAAGTCGAAATCAAGTTCTGATATCGAATTTTGAATGGATGCCCAGAGCGTCCAACCATATTTTGCGAGCTGACAGAAGAGCCAGGCACGAGCTAATTTATCGGGACGAGAAGCTTGGTAATACTCATTCACCAAAACCTCGAGAGCATCAAAAGGAAGATCCGCTTCTGACCAGATATTTCCAAGTTCAAAGCAGGCATCATTGTTTCCGGAGTACTCATAATCAATTAGCCATACCTTTTCGCCGTCATCAATAAAATTCGCTGGAAGTAAATCGTTGTTGCACGGCACGGTTCCATCATTATTTACGGCAAATGCGCGTTTAACATCATCAAAAACTTTGGAAAGCTCGAGATATCCCGTAGGGAGTCGGAATCCTCTTTCTTGCACAATAGAGAGATAACGCTGTTGAATTTCAAACATGTTGAAATCACGATCGAATCGTTGTGCCGAATGTAATGTGCGGACGCTTGAAGCGATGCGACGTAAGTTGTGGCCGACATCTGCGCTGTTGTAAGTCTTACCATCGATAAAAGAAATAACTAATAACCCCCGTCCCCGGAAGTAGTCGAATACTTCTGCTCCAATTCCTACTTCCGCAGCAAGTCGTGAGTTGTTGAATTCCGAATCCCGATCAATTGAGAGTAGCTCAGACGAATTACTTGAAATTCGGGCGACAAATTTGCCCGATGAAGATTCAACAAAGAGATTTCGATTGGTGAGACCACCAGATAATTCCCGAATGCTGGTGCGATTTTGTAATACTTGTACTTCATCAAGAAGTGCGCCAAAAAGTCTTTCCAGATTCTCATTCTCAGTTGGCACGCTTCTAGGATACATTTCACTTATGGCCGATAACAGCCTCCCCTCACGCGCAAAGATTGTCATTATTGGCGGCGGAGTTGGCGGTACTTCGGTTGCATTTCATCTTGCCGAACTTGGTGAAAGAGATGTCATCCTGCTCGATCGAAGCGATCTGACGAGTGGATCAACTTTTCATTCTGCAGGCCTTGTCGGTCAATTACGCGCCGACCCTACTTTGACGAAGATGAATATGCATTCAGTAGATCTGTACCGAAGACTTGAAAAGAGCGATTCGCCGCCGAGCTGGAAAGAATGCGGCAGCATTAAAATCGCATCGACCCCAGAACGTATGCAAGAAATACGACGTCAAATAGGTTGGGCGAAGAATTTTGGTCTTGATCTCCATGAAATATCACTCAATGAATTGAAAGAAAAATTTCCTCTCATTGACTTAGATGGCGTGCTTGGCGCATGCATTATGAAATCTGATGGGCAAGTAGACCCATCCCAACTCGCTCTGGCACTCGCATCAGGTGCTCGTGCTTTGGGTGTGAAGATTCAGACTCATACTCGAGTGTTATCGATAGAAACGAAAGATAATCGCATCTCGAAAGTAGTAACGGATAAGGGTGAGATTGAATGTGAGATCGTGGTTAATTGTGGCGGAATGTTCGCCGCCGAGATTGCGCGCATGGTTGGAGTTCGAGTTCCGATCGTTCCGATGAGCCATCAGTATTTAATAACTGAGAATTTCCTTGATCAAAGCCAGCCCATGCTTCCTTCACTTCGCGATCCAGATAACTTGATCTATTTCCGGCAAGAAGTCGCGGGACTTGTTATGGGCGGATATGAGCGACGTTCTCAAGAGTGGAGCGCAAGTTCTGAGAATTACGATGCAATTCCTGCAGACTTCAATGGAAAATTACTTCCAGAAGATTGGGATCGGTTTGAAGAGATTGCTGAAAATGCCAGCAAAAGAATCCCGATTATGGGCGAGTTAGGTTTTAAGAACTTTATCAATGGCCCAGAAGGCTTCACACCTGATAACGAATTCTGTCTCGGTGAAACTGAAGTTAGTGGTTTTTATGTCGCCGCAGGTTTTTGTGCGCATGGCATCGCAGGCGCTGGCGGAATTGGCAAAGTAATGGCGGAGTGGATCGT
>CAZZMU010000131.1:0-2019 GCA_964655345.1 uncultured Clavibacter sp. | reverse complement strand
TTGACATCAACGTACGACCACCGAATTATTCAAGGTGCACAATCCGGAGATTTCCTCCGTCGTATCCATGAAATATTACTAGGTGATGATGATTTCTATGGCGAGATTTTTGCAGCACTTCGAATTCCTTATGTACCCATCCACTGGCATGCCGATATTCCCGAAGGTAAAGATCAATTAAATAAAGCGGCACGTGTACAAGCGCTAATTCAGGCTTACCGCACCAATGGACATCTCATGGCAGATACCGATCCATTGGAATACAAGCAACGGAGCCATCCTGACCTAGATGTCGTAACGCATGGACTGACCTTGTGGGATCTCGATAGAGAGATCGCAACAGGTGGTTTTGGTGGCCGACCTTATGCAAAGCTTCGAAACATTCTTGGAATTTTACGTGACTCTTATTGCCGCTCCATTGGGATTGAATATATGTACATTGAATCTCCGGAAGAACGAAAGTGGATCCAAAGCCAAGTTGAAGTTGGATCTCCATTCTTCCCACGCGAAGAACAACTTCGAATTCTGCGCAAGCTCAATTCTGCAGAAGCTTTTGAGACTTTCCTTCACACTAAATTCGTCGGACAGAAGCGGTTCTCACTTGAAGGTGGCGAATCTGTTATTCCTCTATTAGATGCAATTGCGCGTTACGCAGCCAAAGCACAACTCGACGAGCTGTGCATCGGAATGCCACACAGAGGTCGATTGAATGTACTGGCTAATGTCGCAGGCAAGAATTACGGACAAATTTTCCAAGAGTTCGAGGGACATTATCAAGAAAATGAAGTACAGGGCTCTGGCGATGTGAAGTATCACCTCGGAACGTATGGTGACTTCGTTACTGAATCTGGCGAGAAAACTAAGATTTATCTTGCCGCCAATCCGTCGCATCTAGAAGCAGTAAATCCAGTTTTAGAAGGAATTGTCCGAGCAAAGCAAGATAAGAAAAATGTGAAGAATGTCTTTACTGTGCTTCCAATTCTGATTCACGGCGACGCGGCTTTTGCTGGACAGGGCGTTGTTGCAGAAACCTTAAATATGTCTCAACTTCGTGGATATCGCACAGGTGGAACGATTCATGTTGTCATCAACAATCAAGTTGGCTTCACAACTTCACCTGAATCTGCTCGTTCTTCACGATATTCCACGGATATCGCCAAGCTAATTCAAGCGCCGGTATTCCACGTAAATGGAGATGATCCGGAAGCCTGCGTTCGAGTTGCACGAGTAGCATTTGAGTATCGACAGACATTTAACAAAGATGTAGTCATTGACATGGTTTGTTACCGTCGCCGTGGCCACAACGAAGGCGACGAGCCAAGTTTTACCCAACCACGGATGTACAAGTTAATCGATGCAAAGCGCACAACTCGTGTTCTTTACTCAGAAGCGCTTGTTGGCCGCGGTGACATCACCCAAGAAGAGTCAGATGAGATTGCCCGCGAGTTCCAGGCACAACTTGAAGGTATCTTTAATGTGGTTCATGACAAACTTCCTGAAAAACCTGCGTTCACAAAACTTGAAACTTTAGATCCTCGCAAGGCCAATACAGCCATTTCTGAATCGGTTGCGCGTCAGATCGCTGCAACACAGGTTTCGGTTCCAGAGAATTTCAAAGTCCATCCAAAACTTGCTCCGCAATTACAACGGCGCGTCACCATGCTCGATGACGGAACCATTGATTGGTCCGGTGGTGAAATGTTGGCATTTGGATCATTACTTCTCGATGGTCATCCCGTACGTATTGCAGGACAAGATGTGGGTCGTGGAACTTTCTCTAATCGCCATGCGGTTATTAGAGACCATGAAGATGGAAGTGAGTGGATTCCACTTCGTGGACTCATCACCAATGAGAACCAATTCTTTGTCGTTGATTCCCTACTTTCTGAATACGCCGCAATGGGATTTGAATATGGATATTCTGTCGAGCGCGATAACGCTCTCGTGCTGTGGGAGGGTCAATTTGGAGACTTCGCCAATGGCGCCCAAACCATTATCGATGAATTCATCTCGTCATCG
>CAZZMU010000130.1:0-2095 GCA_964655345.1 uncultured Clavibacter sp. | reverse complement strand
CAATCGTCAACATCATTGATACCCCGGGCCACGCAGATTTTGGCGGCGAAGTAGAACGCGGACTTGAAATGGTTGATGGCGTTGCACTTCTTGTTGATGCATCTGAAGGTCCGCTACCTCAAACTCGTTTCGTATTGCGTAAAGCTCTTCAAAAAAATCTTCCAGTCATTTTAATTATCAACAAAGTAGATCGCCCAGACGCTCGCATCGCCGCAGTCGTTGATGAGGCGTATGGTCTATTCCTTGATCTTGATGCCAACGAAGATCAGATTGATTTTCCTATTGTCTATACCTCCGCAAAGGCCGGTCGCGCCTCATTGAATCGTCCTGATGATGGCGGTATGCCAGACACCGAAAACCTTGATGTTCTCTTTGATGTAATTTTCAAAACTATTCCGGCCCCGAAGTTTCATGAAGGCGCTCCGCTACAAGCACATGTCACGAACTTGGATTCATCTCCGTATCTTGGTCGCTTAGCGTTATGTCGCGTCCATGAAGGAACCATCAAAAAAGGTCAGATGGTTACCTGGATCAAAACAGATGGTTCACAAGAAAAAGTAAAAATTTCAGAATTAATGATGACTGAGGGACTTGAGCGAGTACCTGCAACCGAAGCTGGCCCCGGAGACATCATCGCCGTCGCAGGAATTGAAACCATCACCTTGGGCGAGACTCTCGCCGATTCCGAAAACGCACATCCGCTGCCGTTAATCACGGTCGATGAACCCAGTATTTCGATGACAATTGGTATCAACACATCACCGCTTGCTGGTCGAGTTGGAAAGAAATTAACCGCTCGCCTAGTGAAGAATCGACTCGATGCCGAACTTGTTGGAAACGTGTCACTTCGAATCCTTCCAACCGATCGCCCTGATACCTGGGAAGTCCAAGGTCGCGGTGAATTACAACTCGCAGTCTTGGTTGAAATGATGCGACGTGAAGGTTTTGAGTTAACAGTTGGAAAACCACAAGTTGTCACAAAGATGGTTGATGGAAAATTACACGAACCGATGGAACGGCTAACGATTGATGCCCCAGATGAATACCTGGGAGTTATCACTCAGTTGATGGCGCTTCGCAAAGGTCGCATGGAACAAATGGTTAACCACGGAACTGGGTGGATTCGCATGGACTTCAAAGTCCCATCACGTGGACTGATCGGATTTCGTACCGAGTTTCTCACCGAAACCCGTGGCACCGGATTACTTCACCATGTATTCGATGGCTACGAAGCATGGAACGGCGAACTTCGCACGCGCAATACCGGTTCGTTGGTTTCTGATCGCGCAGGTAATGCAACTTCTTACGCAATCTTCGCTCTTCAAGAACGCGGAGTCATCTTCTCTGAAGTTGGTGCAGATGTGTATGAGGGAATGGTGATTGGCGAGAATTCACGCCCAGAAGATATGGATGTCAACATTGTTCGTGAAAAGAAGCTCACCAATATGCGCGCCGCTGGTTCGGATGAAAACGAGCGTTTGATTCCACCAAAAATCTTGAATCTCGAACAAGCGCTCGAATATTGTCGCGAAGATGAATGCGTGGAAGTCACGCCCGTGAATGTTCGCATCCGAAAAGTGGTCCTTGACCAGAACGAGCGCTCGCGCATGACCTCTAAGGCCAAGAAAGCTAACCAAGAGGGCTAGACACGCCGTTTTACCGCATAAAAAGCCACTTTGTCAGTGGTCGGTTGTGTACTCACCTGCATAGAAAAGCAGGAGGAAATACACATGAACCTACGAGAGCTCGCATTCCAACTCTCCGCCATTACCTTGATCGCTGATGCCGCAAAAGAGGCGAAGGATCGATTGCGCCGTGAATTTGCCCAGGCGCTTGAAGAAGTTGGCGCAGATTCGGCGAAAGCTGCTCTCGAAGGCGAAGAAATAGCAAAAGTTTCTCTTATCCAACCGCGCACTTCTCCTGAAGTTTTAAATGAGAAAGCATTTGTCGAATGGGTGAAATCAAATTACGAATTCGAAATTGTCGAATCGGTCCGCGAATCTTTCCGTAAGCATGTGATGGATTCCGTCGAGAATGTGGATGGTAAAGCAATCTATAAGCGCACTGGTGAAGTTCTTGATTTCATCCACTTCAA
>CAZZMU010000129.1:0-2130 GCA_964655345.1 uncultured Clavibacter sp. | reverse complement strand
GGGCGCAAAACCTGATATTTCGTTCCACTATTGCTAACGACAGTGCTTCCTTCATCTAATCCGATGATCTCGTCGTGGTTAATCCATCCCTTATGGGAGTGCCATTGACCGCCAGGTGTGAGGTAGAACGAATACATCTTTCCTTTTTCATCGGTGAGCTGTATTCGATCGCCAGATTTGAGTGGTCCACTTCCTAGAGATTGCACGGACTTATTCTCTCTCATGTACGAGTGAGAAGAGGTTGGCAATATCTCTCATCGTCAAATTTTCTAGAGTCGGATGGTGAATTACTTTTGGGCCATGCGGTAGCTCGGCAACATGAGGCAGACCCAGAACGAAAGCTCCAGATGCAATCGCAGCAGTCATACCCGTGATGGAATCTTCAATAATAAGTGAACGCGATATATCCACATCGAGTGAGGCCGCCGCTTTCACATAACCTTCTGGATCTGGCTTAGATCTTTCAACATCGTTATCGGAGATAGTGATGTCAAATAGTTGTGAACCAATACTCTTCAGCGCTGCATTCATCAAAGGTCTCGATGATGCGCTGACTAAAGCCAGTGGAAGATTCGCTGATTTCATTTCATTGACGAGCTCAAAAGCTCCTGGGGTGAAAGGAATATCTTGAGAAAGCCGATCTTCCATTCGTTGGAGAAGTTGATTGGTCAATGCAAGAGGCGCGAATCTATCTAGGTCTGCAGATGGCAACTTGCTGCGCATATATGCATCGACTCGCGCCATTGGACCGCCAACGCAATAAATGGCATCCTCATCAGTCCACTTTGCTCCGATGCTCTCCATTAATTGCCGTTCTTGTTCTATCCATAACGGCTCACTATCAATGAGCGTTCCGTCCATATCCCAGAGCACCGCGTCGAAAGGAAAATTATTGGGCATTGAAATACTTTGCCTCGGGGTGATGAACAATAATCGCTGACGTTGATTGTTCTGGATGAAGCTGAAATTCTTCTGACAGAGTTACACCAATTCTTTCTGGTTCAAGAAGTGCACATAGTTGGGTCTGCTGTTCGAGATCAGGACAGGCCGGGTATCCAAAGCTATAACGCGAGCCTCGATAACCTTGGTCCAAAATTTCTCCCAAGTCGGAACTATCATCACTATGAACATTCAACTCCTCACGAATACGTCCGTGCCAATGTTCTGCTAGCGCCTCAGTTAACTGGACGCTGAGCCCATGTAGTTCAAGATATTCCCGATAATTATTAGCTTCGAACAAATGAGATGTTGCTTCGCTTACCGACTGTCCCATGGTTACAACGTGAAATGCGACAACATCGATCTGTCCAGAATCTTTGCTTCTGAAGAAATCCGAAATGCATAGCCTGCGATCACGTCTTTGTCGGGGAAAGGAGAACCTCAATCGCTCGGTTCCAAATGAACTCTCGTCATGATGGAGAATCACAAGATCATTTCCGTCGCTGTAACAAGGGAAATAGCCGTAGACAACCGCAGCATTCAGCCATCCTTGTGACTGAGCTTCATTGATGAGGGCCCGCAAACGAGGACGGCCTTCATTAATAACCATCTCTTCGTAAGAATTTTTTGATCCTTTTAATCCCCATTGACCAACAAATAGCGCTCGCTCATCAAGCATTGAACTGTATTCTGCAAGTGGAATTCCTTTTATCACTCGACTTCCCCAAAAAGGCGGTTTTGGTATGGAATTGGTTGCCGAAACGTCACTTCGAGTTGTGTCAGATGTACTGGGCGCATCAAGATTAGTAACTCGAGTGCGACGCTCTTTCAGTGGCGGTAGAGAAACTCCCGGCGTTCCGCGTTTCTCCCCCATGATGGAGTCCATGAGCGAGAGACCTTCGAATGCGTCTTTGGCATACCGCACCGTTCCCGGAAATTTACTTGCTAAATCAGCCTCCACAAATGTTCGCGTTAACGCCGCTCCTCCTAACAAAACCGGCCACTTAGAGGCTAATCCGCGATTATCAAGTTCTTCCAAATTCTCTTTCATGATCACCGTTGACTTCACGAGAAGTCCGCTCATCCCGATGACATCAACTTTCGATTCTTCCGCCGCATCAATTATCTGATTAATTGTCTGCTTAATACCTAAATTAACAACTCGATATCCGTTATTGGTCAGGATGATGT
>CAZZMU010000128.1:0-2158 GCA_964655345.1 uncultured Clavibacter sp. | reverse complement strand
CGCTCAATTTAGCCTCACGATACCTTTGGGTCATGGCAGATAGCAGCTTTGATGTGGTCTCAAAGGTCGATCGAATGGAGCTTGATAACGCTTTAAATCAAGCATCTCGAGAGGTTGCCACGCGATTCGACTTCAAAAACACTGGTGTGAAAATCGAGATGTCGGGCGAGAAGATCCTTGTGGAAGCAGAGACCGAAGAACGCGTAAAGGCAGCGCTTGATGTCTTCAAAGAAAAGATGATCAAACGTAATGTCTCTTTAAAACATCTTGATATTGCCGAACCGATGCTAAGTGGCAAGGTTTATCGGATTTTTTGCTCCGTCAAAGAAGGAATATCTCAAGAGAACGCAAAGAAGATTACTAAATTATTGAAAGATGAGGGCCCAAAATCGGTCCGCACCCAAATTCAAGGCGACGAACTTCGCGTTTCAAGTAAGAGCCGTGATGATCTACAAACCGCAATCGCTTTAATCAAAGGTGCGAAGTTAGATTTCGCCGTTCAGTTCACCAACTACCGATGACTAAATTCAATAAAGGACTCCTTTTTGGAGTCTCGGCATATTTGTTGTGGGGTTTACTTCCGCTCTATTGGAAGTTAGTTGAAGATGCCGGTGCTTTCGAGATTTTGGCACATCGCGGTATTTGGTCTTTATTACTCTGCGTCTTTCTATTAACGATACGCAAACAGATTAAATCTGCACTTGCGATGGTACGTGAATCTCGGACCCTTTCATTACTCTTCCTTGCTTCTGGTTTACTCACTATAAATTGGGGCGTGTATATCTGGTCGGTAACGGTTAATCGTGTTGTTGAAGCCGCGCTTGGTTATTACATAACGCCTCTCATTAATGTAACTTTCGGCGTTCTATTGCTCCGGGAGAAATTGCGTCCTTTGCAATGGACTGCGGTTGGATTAGCGAGCGTTGGGGTGGCGATCTTGACCGTGGGATACGGCGCTCTGCCTTGGATTGCGCTCGTTTTATCGGTTTCGTGGGGTGGTTATAGCGTCATCAAGAAATCCTTGAATTTAGGGGCGCTAGAAACGCTCTCGGTTGAGACCTTCTTTGCTTTCTTCCCGAACTTGATTTATCTCTTCATCATAGAGAGAAATGGCAGTGCAGAATTTGGTGACGGATTGGTTATGTCGCTACTGCTCTTTGGCGCGGGCGCCGCAACTGTTGTGCCGCTTTTATTATTTAACGGTTCTACCACTCGACTTCCGTTAAGCACCGTCGGCTTACTTCAATACATCACCCCAACCATCATGTTCATTATCGGGATATACATTAACAACGAGGACATTTCAGGAACGAAAATCGCTGGGTTTTTCTTTATCTGGATTGCGCTGGCTTTCTTAAGTCGAGATCTCTATCGATCAAGCCGTACGATCAACAATGGCGTGACAGAGGTTCTCTAAAGCACTTCGCGCTGGGCCCTGTGGCAGAGCCGCAAGGAGAGATTTTGCTTCATCAGCAAATTGATGGAGTTGAGTGCGCGCATCTTTAAGCGCTTGATGAGTGCGAATACGTGGAATGACTTTCGCAACCGTTGCATCATCCATCGGCTTTGCAAGTAGCGCCTTTAGTTCTGCATCTTCGGGGCGATTTGAGCGCATGATCTGGAGGGTCACAAGAGTTGGAACGCCTTCTTTAAGATCAGTACCAGGTGTTTTGCCAGATTGCGATGAATCACTTGCGATGTCGATGACATCATCCGCGAGCTGAAAAGCAATCCCAATTTTCTCACCAAAGTTTGTGAGAGTCTCGATGTGCGATTGGTTAGCACCGGCGAGCATTGCCCCAAAACGAGCGCTGGTTGCGATTAAAGATCCAGTTTTATCTGCAACGACTTGAAGGTAATGCTCCAATGGATCTATGCCATTCTTCGGCCCTTGAGTCTCTTGAATCTGACCAATCACAAGGCGTTCGAAGGTTTTTGCTTGTAAACGCACTGCTTCTGGGCCTAAATCAGCTAATAAATCTGAGGCTTTTGAGAATAAGTAATCTCCCGTAAGAATCGCAACGGTGTTTCCCCAACGATTATTGGCGCTCTCTACTCCGCGACGAAGCGGCGCTTCATCCATCACGTCATCGTGATAGAGCGTTGCGACATGAGTAAGTTCGCACACGACCGCTGCTTCAATTACTTGACGAGATTG
>CAZZMU010000127.1:0-2189 GCA_964655345.1 uncultured Clavibacter sp. | reverse complement strand
CACTAGTTGTATCGGGTTGCGTCATGATGCGTGTATGCCATCTTGATACTTGCCCAGTTGGCGTTGCTACCCAGAACCCAGAACTTCGAAAGAGATTTACTGGAAAACCTGAATTTGTAGAAACGTTCTTTGAATATATCGCCGAAGAAGTTCGTGAGTGGCTAGCAAAACTTGGTTTCCATTCTCTCGAAGAGGCCATTGGCCAAGTTGAACTTCTCGATACCGCAGCTGCAATCAATCATTGGAAGGCAAGTGGACTTGATCTTGCGCCAATACTTAGCTTCCCTCAAGTTTCTGAAGGTGCTGCTCGCCGAAATACGACAAAGCAAGATCATGGTTTGGCTGCCGCTCTAGATAATAAATTAATTGAGCTGGCAACCCCCGCGTTAGAGAAGAAAGAAGCGCTGAAAATACAGCTTCCAATCAGCAATGGAAATCGCACGGTGGGAACCATGCTTGGATCTGAGATCACTCGTCGTTGTGGCGGCGCAGGTTTACCTGACGACACTATCGACATCACTTTCCACGGTTCTGCAGGTCAATCTCTAGGCGCATTCATACCTCGTGGCTTAACCATTCGCTTATACGGAGATACCAACGATTACTTGGGTAAAGGTCTTTCTGGTGGTCGACTCATCGTTCGTCCAGACGAAAAGGCAACTTTTGCGTCAGAAGAAAATGTGATTGCAGGAAATGTCATCGGATATGGAGCAACGTTAGGTGAAATTTTCGTGCGCGGGATTGTGGGCGAACGTTTCTGCGTAAGAAATTCCGGCGCAACAGCAGTTGTTGAAGGCGTAGGCGACCACGCCTGTGAATACATGACCGGTGGCACAGTTGTGATCCTTGGTCGCACGGGACGTAATCTTGCGGCGGGAATGTCGGGAGGCCGAGCTTTTGTACTCGATCTCAATCCTTCATTGGTCAATTCCGAAATGGTTGATGTTCTCAAAGTTCCTCAAGATCAAAGCGAACGTTTGAGATCAATCGTCTCAAAATTCCATGCAGAAACTGGTTCACACGTGGCCCAGAAATTATTAGAAGATTGGCAAAGTTCTGTGACGCGCTTCTCGCTAGTAATGCCACGTGATTACGCAAAAGTCTTATCAGTTATTGATCGTGCAGAACGCGAAGGTCGCTCCTCCGATCAGGCAATCATGGAGGTGCTCAATGGCTGACCCACGCGGTTTTCTCAACACAGGACGTGAAACTCCAAAGCGCCGTCCCGTTGATGTACGTATTCGCGATTGGCGTGAAGTGTATGAAGAACAAGAGTTCGGCGCACTGCAGAAACAAGCTGGACGATGCATGGATTGTGGCATCCCTTTCTGTCACCAAGGTTGCCCTCTCGGAAACTTGATTCCTGAGTGGAACGATCTGATTTGGCGAAATGAAAAAGTTGAAGCAATAGATCGACTCCATGCCACCAATAATTTTCCAGAATTCACTGGTCGGCTCTGTCCGGCTCCCTGCGAGACTGCATGTGTGCTGGGCATCAATCAAGATCCAGTAACAATTAAGCAAGTCGAACTTCGCACCATCGAAGAGGCTTTCAGCTCAGGAAATGTAAAGCCCATGCAACCTGATCGCATGACCGGCAAAACGATTGCCGTGATTGGCTCAGGTCCAGCTGGATTAGCTGCGGCACAACAACTCACTCGTGCAGGACATACAGTCGTGGTTTACGAACGGGCACCGAAAATTGGCGGATTGTTGCGCTATGGAATTCCTGAATTCAAAATGGAGAAATCGGTTCTGGATCGGCGACTGAATCAGATGCAACGAGAAGGAACTCGCTTCCGCGCTGGCATCAATGTCGGTGTCGATATCACAGCAGCGGAGTTACGCGCGAAATATGATGCAACTGTTCTTGCAGTCGGCGCTACGCAATGGCGCGATCTCAATATTCCGGGCCGTGAATTCACGGGCGTTTATCAAGCGATGGAATATCTACCTTGGGGGAACCAACAAGCACTCAATGAACTTCCGAGTGAGCCGCCCATTAACGCACATGGAAAACATGTCATTATCTTGGGTGGTGGAGATACAGGTGCGGATTGTCTCGGCACAGCAATTCGTCAAGGTGCGGCAAGTATTACTCAAATTGAAATTATGCCTCGCCCGAGTGATGAAAGACCAAGTACTCAACCCTGGCCCACTTACCCAATGGTCTATCGAGTAAGTAGCGC
>CAZZMU010000126.1:0-2189 GCA_964655345.1 uncultured Clavibacter sp. | reverse complement strand
TTTGGTTCTGCTGGAGAAAGATGTATGGCGATATCTGCACTTGTTGCAGTCGAACCAGTTGCTGATGCCCTCATTTCCAAAATTTCGGATCGAATGAGTTCGCTGAAAACTGGTGACGGAACTCTTGGTTCGGATATGGGCCCTCTTGTTACCGCAGTTCATCGCGACAAGGTAGCTTCCTATGTCGATGCCGGCGTAAAAGAAGGTGCCACACTCGTTGTTGATGGTCGCAATCCACACGTTAACGGCGCTGCTGATGGTTTCTGGCTTGGCCCGACACTCTTTGATCACGTTCTACCAACTATGAGCATTTATACCGATGAGATATTTGGTCCGGTGCTCTCTGTGATACGTGTTAAAAGTTACGATGAAGGTCTAGCTCTCATCAATCGTCATCAATATGGAAACGGAACCGCAATATTTACTAATGATGGTGGTGCGGCTCGACGTTTCCAGAACGAAGTTCAGGTTGGAATGATTGGAATTAATGTTCCGATTCCCGTGCCTACTGCGTATTACTCATTCGGTGGCTGGAAGAATTCGCTTTTTGGAGATACCCATGCACATGGAACCGAAGGCGTGCACTTTTTCACTCGTGGAAAAGTTGTGACCAGTCGATGGCTCGATCCGAGCCATGGCGGAATCAATCTTGGATTCCCTCAAAACAAATAACTATCGATTCTTAACTCTCAATAATTCCAACGCTGCGACTGAGGCGTCAAAGCCCTTATCTTCTTTGCTGCCTTCAACTCCACTTCGAGCAATCGCTTGCTCGACATTATCGACAGTGAGGACTCCAAAACCAATCGGTTTACTTCGGGACAGTGACACCTGCATAACCCCATTCGTTACACCTTGGCAGACGTAATCAAAGTGTGGAGTCTCGCCACGAACCACAACGCCAAGAACAACCGCCGCATCCGCTCCATTATCGAGCGCAATTTGGGCAGCAAGAGGAAGTTCGAATGAGCCAGGAACATAGATCACTGGATCAATTGATACTTTAGCTTGGCTCAACGCGCGTTGTGCACCAGAAACCAGCGAGTTACATAACTCTTCATGCCAGCGCGCCGAAATTACAGCAACTTTGTATCGACTCATATCTGAAAAAGTGAAATGTGGTGCGACTCCAGCCATTACTTATGTCCTAATCTCTCGCGCTTAGTTTCGATATAACGTTGATTAAATTCGTTCATTTCCCCGCGAAGATTTAGAGACGTGACTGTCAATCCCGCATCTTTCAAGGTTTGAACTTTGCTGGGGTTATTGGTTAGAAGAGTGACGTGATTTACTCCTAAGATCCCAAGAATTTCGACGGCATCATGAAAGTCGCGTTCATCAATATCGTGGCCCAGCGCTAGATTCGCCTCGACAGTATCTAGACCTTGATCCTGTAATTCATATGCCCGAATCTTTTCCGATAAGCCGATTCCTCTTCCCTCTTGATCGCGAAGATAGATCACAATTCCTTGACCGCTTTTTTCAATCATTTCCATGGACTGATTCAGTTGTGACCCGCAGTCACAACGGAGCGAACCAAGCACATCTCCAGTAAGACATTCGGAGTGAATTCTTACGAGAACCGGTGTTTCTTTAGCGCCATCATCCATTCCAAGTTTAAGTATTGCGTGATCAACTCCGCCCCGACCATTGTATGTCGCAACTTTCCATTGAGCGTTTGTTGACCGCGGCAAATCAGCCCAGTGCAGTGCGATGGTTCCACTTTTGTGCATCGGATTAATCTTCATTGCGTCGAGCAACTCTGCGATGGTCACAATTGGGATTTCATGTTGGTTAGAAAATTCCTTGAGCGCATCGCCTCGCATCATCGATCCATCTTCATTCACAAGTTCGCTAATAACTCCAATTTCTTCCGCGCCCACCATTCGGCACATTTCCACAACTGCTTCAGTGTGGCCCTGGCGTCCAGAAAGGCCAGCTTCGTGAGAAATCAGCGGGAAGATATGGCCGGGTCTCACAAAATCTTCAGCAGTTGCCTCGCGATCTGCAAGCAGGCGGATTGTGAGCGCACGTTCCTCAGCGCTTATTCCTGTCGTAACACCAGCTTTTGCATCAACAGTGACTGTGAATGCAGTGCGCTTATTGTCTTGATTATTTTTCACCATTAACGGTAAATGAAGTTGTCGTGAGCGCGCTTCTGTCATCGCTACACAAACAACGCCTGAGGT
>CAZZMU010000125.1:0-2195 GCA_964655345.1 uncultured Clavibacter sp. | reverse complement strand
GCGCTCACGAAGACCTCGGATAACCGTTCATTATCTGCAAGGGGAAGGCAGATAACGAATTGTGCGCCCGGGGTCTTCGCTTTTTTAGGGCTAGATCAAACCTGAGAGATCATCGGGAATCTCTCTAGCTTTCAAGAATCCTTCTGGGTCATTGAGATCTTTGGATGTAGGAAGCAAGAAAGATTCATCCCAAATCTGATCACGAGATTGAATGTCTTTGAGCTCTGCAATTTTTTCCCAGAACGCAATCGCTTCTCGAGTGCGACGTGGTGAAACTTCAAGGCCAACCAGGGTGGCAAAGAGTTGTTGAGTTGGTGAGTTAGTGGCACGACGTCGCTGTTGTGTTTCGCGCAGCTTAATCATGGAGGGAAGTCGCTCTCCTGCTGCTTTTGTGACAACTGCGTCGATCCAGCCTTCGATTAGCGCTAAGACTGTTTCTAATTTCTCTAACGCTTCTCGTTGTGCCGGAGTCTCTTCTGGCGTGAACATTCCGCCAGATAATGCAAGAGTCATTGACTCAGGATTTGAGGGATCAATCTCTCCCGAATTCATCGCTTCTTCTGCTTGTTGGGTTATGGCGGTTATATCGACGCGGATACCTTTTCCATACAGGGCAATTGAATTACGAACATAGTCGCGAAGCCACGGTGTTGCAGAGAAGAGCCGAGCGGCGGCAATTTCACGAAGCGCAAGATAGATTCGAATCTCGGTTTCTGGAATCTCTAGATCTTTGCCCCATTGAGTGACATTTTGGGGGATAAGTTGAGGACGAATGGGTGACGTCAGCGGTAGCGCTACATCATTTGCTCCCGTAACAGTAGTGGAAAGATTGCCGATGGTCTGACCTAGTTGAGTACTAATGAGGGAACTCATAAAAGTCCCCATGATCGCGGCGATACTTGATTGGGAAATATTCATGGCGCCAAAACCAGGAATTGAAAAACTTGGAGCACTTTCTGAACCAGGTTCAGTTCCTAAAGTTTCATTCAACATATCTGACATCGCTTGAGACATTCCGTCGACGAGAGGCTTTGCTAATTCTTCCCAACCTGCCAGCGTGGAATCAATCCAGTCGCGACGACTGAGGGCGCAAGTATCGGGAACGACAAGTGTGGGAAGTGTTGTGGCTTCATTGATCCATAAATCAGCGATATCAAAAGCTTCTTGGGTGGCGACAAGATCTTGCACCGTGACCGGTAATTCGCCATGGGCGGTGAGGTATTTGCGAGAGATGTCTCTAATCATCTGCTTTGAAAGAGCGCTCGGAGATGCTTGTCCAGAAAGTGATGCCATCAATCCTTGGAGGTTCAGTCCCATACCTGAGAATTGTTGAAAAATATCTTTGAAGTTACCGAAACCGAAAGGATTAAAGCTTTCAGGGTTATTGGAATTATCAGGCTGATTCTTTTCCTCGCCGTCATCGGGCGTGAATCCGAAGCCAGACATTGCAACCCCCTGAAAATTCTGTGAACTGTGGCATAGGAACAAGTTTTAAGGTGATTTCATTCCCAAGTCAGAATCTAGTTCATGGTGAAGGTGAAGTCATGCACTCATAGGGCTCTGGCCTAGGCTTTGGCCATGCAACTCGTCATACGTGCCGCAGAATCCACGCCGCTTTCGGCGCTTTTCTGGTGGATCATTCCGATTACTGCTCTCGTTGGCGCAGTGATCTACGTTGTATGGGTTACACGTTTTCAGAAGAAATATGAAAATCAAACTGAACGCTCAGTTGGCAAGTTTAAGAAATTCCAAGATTCCTTTAAGAAATCTGAATAATTACCCAAGATGCGAAACATTTCTCCACTTCGTTATCGCTGGTCTTTTCCGGCAAAGTTCTTTTTTTATCTTCTTACCATCGCAACTTTGTTGGCGCCAATTCCATTTGTTTTTTTCAAACCTGGGGTACCCGATAACGTCGCAGGTAAGATAATTTCGATTAAGGATGCCAAGACTTATCCCATCAACGGAAAGCTCTTTATAACTTCTATTCTGGTTACAAATCCAGACTCACCAGTCTTCGGAGCAGAGACGTTGGTAAATTGGGCAATCGGTCCGCATGTGGTGCTTCCAAAAGAATCGGTTTATCCACCTATTCAGCCGGCTAAGAAAATCGAGCGCGATAGTCGCAATGAAATGGAATCTTCAAAAGTTACTGCGACGGCTGCTGCTTTAAGGTATCTCGGTTACGATTTTGA
>CAZZMU010000124.1:0-2226 GCA_964655345.1 uncultured Clavibacter sp. | reverse complement strand
GTAAAGATTTCATATGTAGATCAGTCACGTGGCGGCATCGATCCCAAGAAATCTTTATGGGAAGTTGTCTCTGATGGGTTAGATTTTATGAAAGTAGGCGCAGTGGAAATGCCAAGTCGGGCTTACGTATCTGCATTCGGATTTAAGGGACCGGACCAACAGAAAGCCGCTGGAGTTCTTTCAGGCGGAGAAAGAAATCGTTTGAATCTGGCATTGACGCTAAAAATGGGTGGAAACTTACTTTTGCTTGATGAACCAACAAATGATCTTGATGTTGAAACTTTGGGATCGCTAGAAAATGCACTTTTAGATTTTCCTGGCTGCGCAGTTGTCATTTCACACGATCGCTGGTTCTTAGACCGCGTCGCGACGCACATTTTGGCGTATGAAGGCGACTCCCAATGGTTCTGGTTTGAAGGAAACTTCGAATCGTATGAAAAGAACAAGATTGATCGTTTAGGTCCGGAAGCTGCTCGGCCTCATCGCGTCACCTATAGGAAGCTCACTCGATGAGATATCACCACAAAGCATTTGTTCGTTGGGATGACTTAGATGCCATGGGGCATGTCAATAATGCAAAATATTTAACATTCGCTCAAGAAGCAAGATTTGAGTGGTCTTTTGTCCAGGGAGCTGAAGGTAATGATCGACCTGGATTCTTACAGATGGTAGTTGCCAAAGCAGAGGTAGATTTCTTGGCTCCCATTTTTGATGGTGGCAGATTCGTCGATGTGGATTTATGGGTGGAGTCGATTGGAAATTCATCCTTTTCCATGATTTATGAGATTAAAGATGAAAAGAAATCTTATGCACGAGTAAAGACAGTTCAAGTTGCGGTGGATGAATCTGTCGCAAAATCTCGCCCCCTCAACGATGAAGAAAGGGCGTTTTTGCAGAAGTATCTGGAGGAGAAGAAGTGAGCTCGAAATTAGCCCCTCGTGGCGTACGTCCTTGGTGGCGCGACGCAGTTACCTATCAGATCTATATTCGATCTTTCGCAGATTCCAACGGTGATGGAATTGGTGATGTCGAGGGGATCCGCTCAAAACTTCCTTATCTACAAAAACTCGGTGTTGATGCAATTTGGATTACGCCGTGGTACCCATCACCACAAAATGATCATGGATACGACGTATCTGATTACCTGAATATCGAACCTGATTACGGAACATTGAAAGATGCTGAACGTCTCATCAGTGATGCGCATGACCATGGAATCAAAGTGATTATTGATATCGTCCCAAATCACACCTCAGATCAACATGCTTGGTTCCAGGCTGCGCTCAAATCAAAACCAGGGTCACCAGAAAGAAATCGTTACATTTTTCGTGATGGCAAAGGTACAAATGGTGATTTGCCGCCGAATAACTGGCAAGCAGTATTTGGCGGACCAGCATGGCATCGGGTCACTGAGTCCGATGGAACTTTGGGACAGTGGTATCTCCATCTCTTTGCTGTCGAACAACCTGATGTGAATTGGGAGAATCCAGAAGTTCAAAAACATTTCGAAGATGTTCTTCGCTTCTGGCTCGATAAGGGTGTTGATGGATTCCGCATCGATGTGGCACATGGAATGTTTAAAGAAAAGGGTTTACCTGACATTCGCGAAAGTTGGATTTCCAAGATTCTCGGAAAGAATAATCTCACTCGGATGTTGAGTCCCGAACATAAACCTTTCTGGGATCAAGAGGGTGTTCACGATATCTATCGTCGCTGGCGCAAAATTCTTGACTCATATGAAGGTGATCGTATGGCCGTTGCTGAAGCCTGGGTTAGCCCGTCTTCTCGTATCGCGCGCTATGTACGAGCCGATGAACTTCAAAACTCCTTCAACTTTGAGATGCTCACAACTCTCTGGAAACCCGATGAGATCAGGAAAAAGATCGATAATTCGATCTCTGCGCTCGCTGAAGTGGGGGCTCCAACCTCGTGGGTCTTCAATAACCATGATGTTGTGAGGTCGGTTGATCGTCTTGATCTAGGGCTGACAAATCATGGCGACACCACTTTTTCACGTCAAGGTGATCCAGCAAAATTGAATATTGCTCGAGGAACTCTGCGTGCGCGTAGCGCAACGCTAATGGCACTTGCTTTACCTGGTGGCACATATTTGTATCAAGGTGAGGAGCTTGGCGTTCCGGAAGTTCGCGATATTCCAGAAAACCGTCTTACTGATCCGCGTTGGAAAATGAGTGGCTACAAAGATCGTGGTCGAGATGGCTGTCG
>CAZZMU010000123.1:0-2270 GCA_964655345.1 uncultured Clavibacter sp. | reverse complement strand
GGTTTAGATAAAGGCGCAATCTGGCACTTCGGTGAAGTTGCTAAAGAGCAACGCGCACTTGCTGAAGGCAAAGCATGGGCTGATCTTTCGCATCGTTCGGTGATTGAAATATCTGGTGAAGATCGATTGATGTGGCTTCATTCCCTCACCACACAACATCTTGAGTCGCTAGAACCTGGAATGTGGAAAGAAGCTTTGATCTTGGATCCCCAAGGCCATGTTGAGCAACAACTCTTCTTAGTTGATGATGGCTCCTCAACTTTCATACATCTCGATCGGGTATCTGCTCCAGCCCTGCTGGATTATTTAGCGAAAATGAAATTTATGCTGCGAGTCGAGGTAAAGGATGTCTCTGAAAGTTTCGCGATTCTCAAAGCGCCGGGTAAAACTGACGAAATCGGTGGGCCGTTTGCTCTCGTCCCGCGCGATGAATTAGCAGCCACAACTGCCGCATTCGCAACAGCAAATCTCCAGATTGGTATGTGGGCAATTGAAGCTGAACGCGTCGCCCAAGGTCGAGCACGGATTGGTTTAGATACTGATCACAAATCGATTCCAAATGAACTTGGTTTACTTAATAAAGCGGTACATATGAATAAGGGTTGTTACCGTGGCCAAGAAACTGTGGCGAAAGTATTTAATTTAGGCCATCCACCACGTCGCCTGGTCTTACTTCATCTTGATGGCAGCTTGGTTGATATTCCAAGCCATGGCGATCCCGTGGTTTACGAAGGTAAAGAGATTGGTTTTGTTGGTTCCGTCGCGCGCCACTATGAATTAGGGCCGATTGCTCTCGCAGTCATCAAGCGCATGACGCCTGCTGATGCAGTTCTGGAAGTCAAAGGCATCCTTGCTAACCAAGAGATTCTCGTACCGATAGATTAAATCCATGGAGTTCATCACCACGATTGCTTTGATTTTCACAACGCTCTTGATGTCACTGGCGCTGATTGGTTACGCCGCACGTCAATGGCGTAAATTGAAACGAGGCGCGTAAGTGGCATTCCAAATCCCCGAAGGTCTGCATCCAGATCTCAATCCACTTGCTTGGTTAGTTGGGACATGGCGTGGGAAAGGCCATGGTGAATATCCGGGAATTGAAAATTTCCAATTTGCTCACGAAGTTACTTTTAGCCACGACGGTCGACCATTCCTTACCTATTTCTCACGCTCTTGGTTGATTGATGACAATAATGAAATCATCAAGACCGCAGCCTCAGAAACGGGATTCTGGCGCGTTAAATCCGGCGGCCAATTAGAAGTTCTGATTGCTCACAGCACCGGAATCGCTGAAGGTTGGGTTGGAAGATTTGATGGACCAAAAATTCAACTCGCGATGGATCAGGCTTATTCAGCTCCTTCGGCAAAATCAATTGAAGGCGGACAACGTTTATATGGGCTGGTTGAAGGGGAACTTTTCTATGCCTATGACATGGCATATCAAGGAAACAAATTACAAGCACATATCTGGTCGACGTTGCCCCGAGTTTCGCAATAACTGCAACCACTATGAACTCTGGAGAAGTGCTTCTTGAAGTAGTTCGCAACGAGATGGTGGAGTCAGTTCACTCCGGGCATTTATTAATTCTCGGCGCTGATGGTGAAGAAATTATGAAGCTCGGCGATATTGACCAACTAATCTATCCACGTTCTGCTGTGAAATCTCTTCAAGCCTCAGCCATGTTGCGCGCTGGCTTGAAAGTGAGCGGACCACAGCTTGCTTTGGCTTGCGCCAGTCATGCTGGAAGCGCCGCACATCTTGAAGTAGCGCTCTCAACCCTTGCAAGTGTGGGACTTGATGAAAGCGCGCTTCGCAATACTCCTGACAAACCTCTCGGGAATTTAGAACGCGCAGCTTGGGGCGATAAAGCACCAAGTTCGCTGGCTGCAAACTGCAGTGGAAAACATTCTGCGATGGTCGCAACGTGTGCGACGAACGGTTGGGATTTAGAGAGTTATAAATCACCAGATCATCCTTTACAAATTGCAATTCGGAAAGAATTTGAATTACTTAGTGGCGAAACTATTACCAAAGTTGGGGTAGATGGATGTGGCGCTGCGCTCTTTGCAATCTCACTTCGTGCACTTGCTCAGGCGATAAGAAATCTCACGCTCTCTCAAGAACCTATTCATCAACAAGTCATTAATGCATGTCGCAATAGTCCAATAATGGTCTCCGGAATTGGTCGTTTACCAACCGTATTGATGGAGAGAGTTCCTGGGCTTTTTGTTAAAGATGGCGCTGAAGGTGTCATGGTGATGTCATTGCC
>CAZZMU010000122.1:0-2304 GCA_964655345.1 uncultured Clavibacter sp. | reverse complement strand
GATACGCAGCTGCTTGTTCGTGATTTCCATTAATGAGAAATACAGGGACATTTGCGCCAATAACGCCGAGCCAATCACGATGAGTGCGATAAATCTTTTCAACGTTAGCTTGATTCGCTTGGCCCTTGCCGATGAGTGGATCGATACTGAAATCATCGCCCATAAGAATATGGAAATCTGGTTGTTGTCCCGCAACGTTTGCCATAGTCACGTAGTAAAGCTCTGAATTAAACATCTTTCCGTTTCGTTCTGGGTGCGTATCTCCATGTACGGTAAAAGAAAAAGTTGATGCCGCTTTTTTCGCAGTAGAAAACGAATATTGTTTACCAGTCTGAAAAGTCTTTGAATTCCCGGTTGCATATCTCACTCGGTAGTAAACCTTTGAGCTTGCCTTCAATCCTGCCAAATCAATAACCATTGGATTTCCAGGTTCGATCGCAATAGTTTGTGACTTTCCGGTGTATTTAGTCTTGGTGTATCCATATTCAACGTAAGCATTAATTTTTTCCGATGCAAGAATGCTCATTGCAATTGAATTGTTTGTTGGTCTACCAAGGATTATGTTGGCAATCGATGGCGTCGCACCGATTGCTTGTCCGATTGCCGTATTAGCAAATGCTGATGCGGCAGCCGCTAATAGCAAAGAACGGCGAGTGAGTGGCTTTTGCGCCCAATAATGAAGCAAGGTCTTCGAGTCGTATGACATGCGAGCAAGTTACGCCGACTCGTGAAAAACGGCAGTCGTTTCCGGTGAGAATTCTCTGTGAATTGGCCCTATATCTGGCTATCCTCGCGAAATGAAGCGGATTCTCTACATTCCCTTCGATCATCTTCATCGTGATTTTGGCGTTCTCAAAGGCTCAAATCCAGAACATGATGTTGTGGTCCTCATTGAAAGCAAGCGAATGTGCACGGGTCGTAACTGGCACCCAGAGCGCCTCTTCTACTTGATTTCAAGTGCTCGGCATTTTGCCAAAGAACTTCGCGCTGATGGATACCAAGTTGAGTACATCAAGGCTGAGACAACTATTGATGGTCTAAAAAGTGCAGTGAAAAAATACGGCAAGTTACCGATTGAATGCGCTGAACCCTCCTCATTTCGACAATATAAAGCGCTTCTTGAATTTGGAGTCACCTTTATCCCTAATGATTTCTTCTTAACTCCCCGCTCGCTTTTCGCTGAATGGGCGACTAGCCAGAAGTCCTATCTCATGGAGAACTTCTACCGTAAACAAAGAGTGCGACTAAATATCTTGATGAACGGATCAAAACCAGAAGGCGGCGAGTGGAATTTTGATAAAGATAATCGACTACCTCCGCCAAAGAATTACAAGTGGCCTAAGTACCTAGAACATCCTCGCGACCCAATTGATAATGAAGTAGCCCAAGAGTTGGGTTACCAACCTAAGAACTACTGGGCAACCACGCGAGATGGCGCGTTAAAACAATTAGATTATTTTCTTAAACATCACTTTGAGAATTTCGGGCCTTACGAGGACGCCGTCACATCCGAGAATTGGGCGCTTCATCATTCATTGTTGAGTCCATATTTGAATAATGGACTGCTTCACGCTTCGGAAGTGATTCGTGCGGCCATGAAACGATATTCAAAGGGAGACATCCCGATTTCGTCAGCTGAAGCTTTTGTCCGACAGATTATTGGATGGCGCGAATATGTGAATGGAATGTATTGGTTTTTGGGCGATTCATACCGCGAAAATAACAAGCTGGAATCGCAGATTCCTTTGCCTGATTTATACCGTGACCCAAGCAAGACCAAGATGAACTGCCTTAAAAGCACTGTTATCGATATCAATGAGCGTTCGTGGGTTCACCACATTCCGCGATTGATGATCCTTAGCAATTTCGCTCTCATTTCAGGAATAAACCCTCAGCAATTCTTGGATTGGATGAGGGAGGTTTTTGTTGATGCAACAGATTGGGTGATGGTTCCCAATGTCATCGGGATGGGTCTTCATGCAGATGGAGGAATCATGATGACTAAGCCATACGCCGCTGGAGGGGCATATATCTCGCGTATGACGAATTACTGCAAAGGTTGCTACTTCGATCCGAAGAAGCGAACGGGTGAGAACGCGTGCCCATTTACTACTTTGTACTGGGACTTTTTAGATCGTAATCGGGAGAAGTTCTCACGCAACCACCGCATCGCTCAACAAGTTCGTGGGCTGGATCGGCTCGACGATCTTGAGGGCGTGAGACAGCGAGCTGATGAGATTCTCAAACAGTTAGAAAAAGGAGAGCTCTAGCACGTACAAATCTGGTCTTTCGGAACTCCGGCTA
>CAZZMU010000121.1:0-2309 GCA_964655345.1 uncultured Clavibacter sp. | reverse complement strand
AAGATCTTGGAGTAACAATCGATCATAAGAATCGTTTTGCACTTCCTTTAACCATCAATGGTTCTGGTTCACTTAAAGGTGGCGTGATTGAAATTGATGCCAGCGCTTCAAGCCAATTCGTCTCGGCGCTTCTTCTCGTTGGGCCAGCCATGAAAGAAGGAATAACGGTAAAACACATTGGAGCATCATTACCCTCTCAACCTCATATAGATATGACGGTCGCAATGCTCCGCCAATTCGGTGCATTGGTGGATGACTCGGTTCCTGCTCAATGGCGCGTTTCACCAGGAAAATTAATTGGTCAAGATTTGGTGATTGAACCAGATTTATCAAACGCAGCGCCATTTATGTCAATTGCTTTAGTTTGCGGTGGATCAATAACAATCCGAGATTGGCCTCACAGCACAACGCAACCTGGAGATGCGCTTCGGAAAATATTCACAAACATGGGTGGTTCGATTGAATTTACATCTGATGGATTGAAAATTTCGGGAAATGGGAAGATTCACGGAATTGACATTGATCTTCATGATGAAGGTGAATTAACTCCTTCTATCGCTGCACTCGCAGCTCTTGCCGATTCACCTTCTTCACTGCGCGGAATTGGGCATCTTCGACTACATGAAACGGATCGGTTGGCTGCTTTAACCCGAGAGATTAATGGCCTCGGAGGAAAAGTAAGCGAAGAGCAAGATGCGCTCCACTTTCAACCAGCATCACTTCATTCTGGAACTTTTCATACTTATGAAGATCATCGTCTAGCAACAGCTGGTGCGGTAATCGGACTAGTTATTGATGGAATCGAAGTAGAAAACATTGAAACTACTCGCAAGACCATCCCTGATTTTCCTGGACTTTGGAGCGAAACCCTGAATGGCTAGACGCCGCCCAGATGAGAGCGATGTTCGCATCCGTCCCTCGCGTTCAACTCGACCACGAAGCAAAGATCGTCCTGAGCATAAAAATGCGATAAGTGCTCAAGTAGTGACCGTTGATAGAGGGCGAACCCTATGTAAGACAGAATCTGGAATTTTTGTTAATGCGATGAAAGCTCGTGAATTAGGCAAGAACTCCGTTGTCGTAGGTGATTATGTCAATCTAGTTGGAGATACAACAGGCGCCGAAGGGTCGTTAGCACGAATTGTTGCCGTGCAACATCGACGAAACTTTCTGTCTCGGACAATTGATGATGCTGGCGCTTTTGAAAAAACTATTGCAGCCAATATTGATCAGATGGTCATCGTTGCAGCTTCAGCAAATCCAGAACCCCGGCATGGATTTATAGACCGCTGTCTTGCAGTTGCCTTTGACCAAAATATCGTTCCAATAATCATCATGACCAAATCAGATTTGTCAGACCCCACAGAATTTCTTGAAACTTATTCTTCTCTTGATGTTGTAACTTTTGCCACCCAGCGCGGCGCTGATCTATCAAACATAGTTACACAACTTGCCAATAAAACTTCAGTTCTGATCGGTCACTCAGGGGTAGGAAAATCAACGCTCGTGAATGCGCTTCTAGGCGAAGAACATCGCGCAACGGGAAATGTAAACGATGCAACGGGCCGTGGTCGCCATACATCCTCCAGCGCTATCTCCTTCGACTTGCCTCACGGTGGAAATATCATCGATACGCCAGGTGTTCGATCTTTTGGTCTTGAACATATCGATAAAAATCGTGTCATTGGATCATTCCCCGAACTACAGCCGGGCATCGCGCTCTGTCCAAAGAATTGTTCTCATGACGAAGAAATGTGTGGCCTAAATGACTTCATAAGCGGACGTCCTGAATTGCAACGTCGCGTTGCGGGCTTACGGCGACTCCTCGCGGCGAGCTCTCAACCATTAATGTAGGCACATCATGAAATACCCTGGAAATCTTCTATCAGATATCGAGCTTCTTAAAAACCTCGCTGAAGTAAGTGATGCTATTTCGTTTGATCGCTTTCAATCTCAAGATCTCCAGATTGAGACAAAGCCGGACTTAACACCCGTCACGGATGCTGATCGTGCAGTCGAAGAAAAGATCCGTTCAGTACTTTCGCAAGAAAGACCAAATGACAAAATTGTTGGCGAAGAATTTGGTAGCCCAGATTCCATAAGTAATGGAGAGCGCTATTGGGTTATTGATCCGATCGATGGAACAAAGAATTTTCTACGCGGAGTTCCAATTTGGGCAACGCTTATTGGTCTTGTCCATCGCGATGAGAACGGTCACGACCGTGTCATCGCAGGAATGGTGAGTTCACCAGCTCTCTTTCGTCGTTGGTATGCCGCAGAAGGTTTTGGAGCTTTCACTGAAGTAAATG
>CAZZMU010000120.1:0-2339 GCA_964655345.1 uncultured Clavibacter sp. | reverse complement strand
GGCGATGGCGCGATCTATGACACCTTGGTCCGTTTGGCACAACATTGGTCGCTTCGTTATCCACTTGTTGATGGAAACGGAAACTTTGGTTCACCAGGTAACGACCCTGCGGCTGCAATGCGTTACACCGAAGCGCGGATGGCTCCACTTGCTATGGAAATCATGCGCGATATCGACGAAGAGACAGTGGATTTTGTTTCGAATTACGACGGTCGCTCGCAAGAACCTGTAGTTCTTCCTAGTCGCTTCCCGAATTTATTGGTAAATGGTTCAGCTGGAATCGCAGTTGGTATGGCTACCAACATTCCACCCCACAATCTTCGAGAGATCGCGGCCGCAGTCGAGTGGGCCCTCGAGAACCCAGATGCGTCGAATGAAGAAACATTGAGTGCGCTTCTTGGAATTGTGAAAGGCCCAGATTTTCCCACTCGCGGAATCATTGTGGGGCGCCAAGGAATTGAAGAGGCATACCGGACCGGCCGCGGCTCCATCACAATGCGCGCAGTTGTCGAGATTGAAGAAATAAACAAACGCACCTGTTTGGTTATCACTGAACTTCCTTACCAAGTAAACCCAGACAATTTAGCCTTGAAGATTGCTGAACTTGTAAAAGATGGAAAAATAAAAGGAATTGCCGATGTGCGCGATGAAGGAAACGAGCGCCTTGGACAACGTCTAGTAATTGTTTTGAGAAATGATGCAACCCCAAAGATTGTTTTAAATAATCTCTACAAACACACCCAACTTCAAGATTCTTTTGGCGCAAACATGTTGGCTCTTGTTGACAACGTTCCGCGCACTCTTCGACTCGACGAATTTGTACGACATTACATCACTCACCAAATTGAAGTAATTGTCCGTCGCACAAAGTACCGACTTTCTGAACGCGAAAAACGCGCCCATATTTTGCGTGGCTATCTAAAAGCCCTCGATGCACTTGATGCTGTAATTGCTCTGATTCGAGCCAGCGCAAACTCAGACGAGGCTCGTGCCGGCTTGATGAAACTTCTTGACGTAGACGAACTTCAAGCTAATGCAATCCTTGATATGCAACTCCGACGCCTAGCAGCGCTCGAGCGACAGAAAATTATTGATGAATATGAAACATTGATGTCAGAAATCAAAGAGCTCACGACAATTTTGAACGACCCAGCCAAGCAACGAATCATCATTAAGGATGAATTAAAAGAGATTGCCGAGAAATACGGCGATGATCGCCGCACCCAAATCATCGCTGGCGATACTGATTTATCAGTAGAAGATCTGATTCCCAACCAAGACGTCGTAGTGACTATCACTCGTGGTGGATACGCAAAACGTACCCGAGCCGATCTTTATCGTTCCCAGCGTCGCGGCGGCAAAGGCGTTAAAGGCGCAGCTCTCAAACAAGATGACATTGTCGAACACTTCTTCACCGCCTCTACCCACAACTGGTTACTTTTCTTCACTAATCAAGGCCGGGTATACCGGGCGAAGGTCCACGAACTTCCAGATGCGGGCCGCGATGCTCGCGGTCAACATGTTGCGAACCTTTTAGCATTTAAACCTAACGAAAATATTGCATCTGTCATTTCCATCACGGATTACTCATCACTCCCTCATCTCGTCATTGCGACAAGAGGTGGAATTATCAAGAAGTCCCCACTTGTCGAATACGACTCGCCACGTACAGGTGGATTGATTGCAATTACTTTGAAGGACAACGACGAAGTTGTTGCCGCTTCTGCGATAACAAGTAAAAACGAAGTACTTCTCATCTCTAAAAAAGGAATGTCACTTCGCTTTACCGCAGATGACGAGTCGCTTCGGCCGATGGGGCGTTCAGCATCGGGCGTTATTGGTATGAAATTCCGAAGTGGAGATGAACTTTTAACAATGGCCACAGTTGGAAGTGAAGATAAAGCAAACTTTGTTTTAACTGCTACCGACGGTGGATTTGGAAAACGAACCAATCTTGATGAATACCGCACTCAAGGCCGTGGTGGAATCGGCGTGAAAGCTGCCAAAGTTGACGAAGATTCTCGCGGTGGATTAGTTGGCGCATTGATCGTGAATGAGAAAGATGAAATTCTTGTCATTACTTCTGGTGGCGTCGTGATGCGCACACCCGTCAAAGAAGTTCGCGAAACTGGACGCGATACATTAGGAGTTCGTCTCGTAAACCTTGATTCTGGGACCCATGTGGTCTCGTTAGCGAAGGTCAGCGACGACGAATAGGTGTGAAAAATACGCTTATAAAAAGTGCTATTTTTGCGCCTGCCCGCAAGTCAGGTAGCCTTGCGCTTTCCGTTTTGCGGGCCTATAGCTCAGCCTGGTTAGAGCGCTTCCCTGATAAGGAA
>CAZZMU010000119.1:0-2418 GCA_964655345.1 uncultured Clavibacter sp. | reverse complement strand
AATGCTTCGACTTGTGCTTGAACATTCTTCACAACGCGATCAGCGGAATTTCCGACGTTGACAACAGCGATACCGGCGCCCATATCGATGATGGAGTTTCCGTCGACATCGATGATGACGCCACCGCCAGCTTTTTCGACTACAACAGGAATAGCCATACCGAGCGCCGCAGATACTGCCTCGGAACGACGTTTAATGAGTTCTTGCGATTTCGGACCAGGAATAGATGTAACAAGTTTTCTTTCCTGCGGTAAATGCGGTCCTGAAGTCATGAGCGCATTCTATCTTTCTGAGAAGATGTCCTCATGCGCGATATCGTGATTTTGGGCTCTACCGGCTCAATCGGGGTACAGGCCCTTGAAGTAATCGCAGCAAATCCCACCAAATTTCGCGTTGTGGGTTTAAGTGCAGGTTCGAATAATCTCGAACGGCTCACAGAACAAGTTGAGAAATTCTCGGTACCGATTGTCGGCACTACGGGTGATGGCTCGCTATTGCGAAATGCTTTACACGGTGTTGAGGTAATTGATGGCCCAAACTCTTCATTTCACATCGCAGCCTTGTCATGTGATGTTGTACTCAACGGAATCACCGGCTCAATTGGACTTGGCCCGACACTTGCCGCGTTAGAAGTTGGCAACACTGTGGCTTTGGCCAACAAAGAATCTCTTGTTGCTGGTGGAGATCTCGTAATGGCGCACGGTCGAGATCGAATAATTCCTGTGGACTCAGAACATTCAGCCCTCTTTCAAGCTCTTTCTGCGGGAAAGATTAGTGATGTTGAAAAAGTAGTCTTAACCGCAAGCGGCGGACCATTTCGAGACCGAGAAGATTTATCAACAGTCACATTGGCTGATGCGCTTAATCATCCAACCTGGACTATGGGTCCAGTCGTCACTATTAATTCAGCAACACTTGTAAATAAGGGGCTTGAAATCATCGAGGCGCATTATCTTTTTGGAATTCAATACTCCAAGATTGAAGCGGTTATTCATCCACAATCTGTCGTGCATTCGATGGTTGAATTTAAAGATGGCTCAACAATTGCCCAGGCATCGCCTCCAAATATGAAGGGACCGATCGCCTACGCCATTTCTTACCCTGAGCGAATAGCGCACGCAACCCCTGCAATTGATTGGAAGACCTCTCATTCCTGGACTTTCCAACCTATTGACCACGAACGTTTTCCAGCTGTTGAACTCGCGAAGAGGTGTGGAGCGCTCGGTGGATCAGTAGCAGCGATGTACAACGCTGCGAATGAAGTTGCGGTGGATGCTTTTATGAAGAATTTAATTCCATTCACAGCCATTGTGGATATCATCGAGAAAACCGTCACAAAGTTAGGTGGACAAGCGATATCTGTGGTTCGAGATCTCACCGATGTCAGCGCTATTGAGAATGATGCCCACCGAGTAGCGCGCGAAGCGCTCGGAAAGAAGTAGGTGTAAGCGTGGGAATCCTCGGTGTTGTGGCTTTTGTTGTGGCCTTACTTGCCTCGGTTATGGTCCATGAATTTGGCCACTACATAACAGCTAAACGTTATGGAATGAGAGTTACTGAATTCTTTCTCGGATTCGGCACGCGTATTTGGTCCACAACACGTGGCGAGACTGAGTTTGGTTTAAAGGCAATTCCTGCCGGTGGATACTGCAAGATCTCTGGAATGTCGCCACGAGAAGAACTTCCAGACGATGTGAAACAACGCGCTTTTTTTCGCGCTTCGGTTCCTAAAAAACTTGTTGTTCTCGGCGCTGGATCTTTTTTACATTTCGTCCTTGGAATCCTTTTACTATTCACGCTCTTTGCTGGCGTTGGAACCTCACAAGTCCTTCCCACTGTCTCTCAAGTAGTGTCATGTGTTCCCAAGGCAAGTGAATGCGCTGCCACCGACCCAATATCGCCCGCCAAAAGCGTTGGAATTCAAAAGGGTGATCGGATCATCGGAATAAACGGTGAGAAGAAAGATTGGAAAGACATAACTCCGATTCTTCGCGGCTCGGCAAATAAGGAAATCACCTTGATGGTCATACGAGATGCTCAAGAAATTTCTATTCCCGTAACCCTAGCTTCGCGTTTGGTGGATGGAGAAGTTCGGGGCTTCCTTGGAATCATCAACGATTTTGGATTGGTTCGAGAGAATCCAATTTCTGCAATCGGCTCAAGCATTTCGGCTACTGGGTCAATCGTTCAAGGTTCACTAAAGGCACTTATTGGCCTTCCTGCCCAAATTCCTGCTCTTATTCGTCAGACATTTCTTGGTGAAGAGCGCACTACTGATGGACTTGTTGGAATTGTCGGTGTTGCGCGCGCAAGTGGCGAAACCGTCTCAAGCGGAAACTTAACGACTGGCGAGAAAGTTGCCACATTTTTGTTGATTATTGCTTCCCTGAATATATTTGTAGGAATCTTCAATCTGCT
>CAZZMU010000118.1:0-2425 GCA_964655345.1 uncultured Clavibacter sp. | reverse complement strand
TTCATTTCGGACACCAGACTCGTCGTTGGAATCCAAAGATGAAGCGCTTTATCTTCACCGAGCGCAACGGTATCTACATCATCGACATCCAACAGTCACTTGCACTTATTGATAAGGCATATGACTTCATCAAGGACACTGTCGCCAAGGGCGGAAATGTTCTATTTGTCGGAACCAAAAAACAAGCACAAGAGCCGATCCAAAATCAGGCTAACCGAGTTGGAATGCCATTCGTTACTGAACGTTGGCTTGGTGGAATGCTCACCAACTTCCCAACTGTCTACAAGCGCATTCAGCGCCTTAAGGAATTAGAAGCACTCGAAGCATCAAATGATCAAGTTCTTACTAAGAAAGAATTGCTCTTGCTCCGTCGTGAGCGCGAGAAACTTCATAAGAACCTTGACGGTATCCGCAACATGACCAAGCTTCCTGCTGCAGTCTGGGTTGTTGATACAAAGAAGGAACACCTCGCTGTTGCCGAAGCCCACAAGCTTGGAATTCCTGTCATCGCAATCCTTGATACAAATTGCGATCCAGATGAAGTTGATTTCAAGATTCCTGGTAACGATGACGCAATCCGCTCAGTCACCCTTCTAACCCGCGTTATTGCTGATGCAGTAGCAGCCGGACTCCAAGCACGTTCTGCCAATGTCGCAAAAGAAGCTACCGAGGCCGCAAAAGCTGGCGCTGATTCTGTTGCAGCTGGTGAACCACTTGCTGACTGGGAGAAGGAACTACTAGGAAATTCAGCATCGGGTAACTCAGAAAACAAATCCAATGAAAGTGCAGGAGCATAAGTGGCATACACAGCTGAAGATGTAAAGCGTCTCCGCGAAGCAACAGCAGCCGGCATGGTCGACTGCAAGAAAGCTCTCGATGAAGCGGGCGGAGATTTCAATAAAGCTGTCGAAATCATCCGCGTCAAAGGCTTAAAAGGTGTCACAAAGCGCGAAGGTCGTTCGACCTCTAATGGCTTGATTGCAGCTAAGGCTGATGGCACAACTGCAGTCATGCTCGAGCTCAACTGCGAAACTGACTTCGTAGCAAAAGGCGATCGCTTTCAAGCAGTTGCCGATGAGTTACTTGGTCATCTTTTTTCTTCAAAGCAGAAGGATCTTGCAACATTTGTTGGATCAAAACTTCCTTCCGGTAAGGCAGTTCAAGAAGCCATTGATGAAGCAAATGCAACTCTTGGAGAAAAAGTCGAACTTCGTCGCATCGCTGTGATTGATGGTTCGCCCTCAGGACTGTATCTCCATCGCACTTCTCCAGACTTGCCACCACAAGTTGGAGTCTTGGTTGCGCTTGGAAAGGCAGATGAGGTTGTCGGTAAAGATGTGGCACAACATATTGCTGCATTTGCTCCGCAATATCTCAATCGCGAATCTGTTCCTGCCGATGTTATTGAAAACGAGCGTCGCGTAGCAGAAGAGACTGCTCGTAATGAGGGTAAGCCTGATGCCGCTATCGCAAAAATAGTTGAAGGTCGCGTGACGGGATTCATCAAGGATGTCTCACTGCTGGAACAAGCTTTTGCCAAGGACCAGAAGAAGTCGGTCCAACAAATCCTCGCAGATGCCGGAAATTCCGTGTCTGCCTTCTACCGATTCCGAGTAGGTCAGTAACCTATATCGGTAGATTTGCTTTAAGAAAGGAGCACTCGAATGGCTAAATCTCGTGATAGCTATAAACGAGTGCTCCTTAAACTTTCTGGCGAAGTTTTCGGTGGCGAAAAAGGCGTTGGCGTGGATCCTGATGTGGTTCACGATGTTGCCACGCAAATCGCAGAAGTTGTTCGCAGCGGCGTTGAAGTAGCAATCGTTGTTGGCGGCGGAAACTATTTCCGCGGTGCAGAACTTCAAGAACGTGGCATGGATCGCGCACGAGCTGATTACATGGGCATGCTCGGCACAGTCATGAACTGCTTGGCGCTTCAAGATTTTCTCGAAAAAGCAGGAATCGATACTCGAGTCCAAACTGCAATTGCGATGGGACAAGTTGCCGAGCCATATATTCCACGTCGCTCAATCCGCCATCTTGAAAAAGGTCGCGTTGTTATTTTTGGCGCTGGCGCAGGAATGCCGTTCTTTACTACTGACACAGTCGCCGCGCAACGAGCTCTTGAAATCGGAGTAGATGCGCTGTTACTCGCAAAAAGTGGCGTCGACGGTGTTTACTCAGCAGATCCCAGAAAAGATAAATCGGCCACAAAATTTGATTACATTTCTTATGATGATGTTCTCTCTAAGTCGCTCGCAGTCGCAGATGCCGCAGCATTCAGTCTCTGCCGAGAAAATAAATTGCCCATCGTTGTCTTCAACCTATTGGAGAAGGGCAACATCGCACGCGCCGTTCGTGGCGAATCCATTGGAACGTTAGTCAATTAAAGAAACCAGGAGAGCGTCATGTCAGTCCAATCCGTAAT
>CAZZMU010000117.1:0-2452 GCA_964655345.1 uncultured Clavibacter sp. | reverse complement strand
AGAAGAAGAGAGAGTTTTGTGTTGAGAGGATTTGAGAAAATCCTCTGCCGATGAAGTGGAGCCCCCCGTCAGGATTGAACTGACGACCTTCCGCTTACAAGGCGGATGCTCTACCACTGAGCTAGGGAGGCGAATTCAGCGGCTAAGTATGGCAGTCGAAGCGAAAAGAGAAAAACGCGACGCAGTGATGAAAGAATGCGCACCTTATGCCGACGCCTATTTGGATGAGCCCCGAAACAACTTCGGTCAATCGTTTACCGATGCTCAATATCGGCCATCTGATGTCGATTTCCCTCGATGGTGATTGGAATTTTCAACTTCTAGATCGGCCAGAACAAGAACCAAGTAAGCGTTGGCAAAGCATTCCGGTACCGGGTCTCTGGACCATGATTAATGGTCAACAACCTTTTGGTGACAAGCCCCATTACACCAATACCCAAATGCCTTTTGATCAACTACCGCCAACAGTTCCGCAAGAAAATCCGACTGGTGTGTATGAGCGAGAATTTTCACTTCCATCGTCCTGGAAAAATAAAAGAGTTGTGCTTTCCATCGGAGGTTTTGAGTCAGTCGCGATTCTTTCGATAAATGGCCGCGAAGTTGGCGTAGCAAAAGATTCTCATCTCGCTTCAGAATTTGATATTACGGATTTTATTAGCGCCGGTTCCAATCGCGTTCAAATCAAAGTCATCAAATGGTCAGACTCCTCATTTATTGAAGATCAAGATCAATGGTGGCATGGCGGAATTTCTCGCTCGGTAAAACTATTTGCAACCGAAGATGTATTTATTGAGCGGCTGTATGCGACCCCAGGTCTTGAGTCAAACAATAAAGTTGGAACGCTCAATGTGAGAGCTCATATCAATTCCATAAATGAAGCCGATATTGCAAACTACAAACTTCGGGTTCGAGTTATTGGAGTCAAAAGCGCTGATGTGACTGCAACTGTTATTAGGAAGAAATCGCCGCAATGGACGGAAAAAACTGCAGCCGAAAAGAAAGCTGGCGATGATTACTTCCACGGAACTTTCTGGGATGGAAAAATTCCTCAAGCGAATTACGAGGCATGGCTGGCCACCGAAGCTGTTATCCCGGGGCCGCTTGAATTCTCTATCCGAGTACCTGGCATATCGCCATGGTCAGCAGAATCCCCCACTCTGTATGACGTCGAGTACGAACTCATCGACCCAACTGGTCAGGTAATTGAGGTAACCACTCAGAAAATCGGCTTTCGCCGCGTGGAAGTAAAAGGTAAAGATCTCCTCGTTAATGGCCAGCCCATCATCATCTATGGAATCAACCGCCATGATTTCAATCGCCAGACTGGACGAGTTTTAACGCGCGACTTAATGCGTCAGGATTTATTAGAACTCAAACGCTGGAATTTCAATGCAGTGCGTACTTCCCACTATCCCAATGACCCTGCATTTTTAGATCTCTGCGATGAACTTGGTTTCTATGTAGTTGGGGAAGCAAATATTGAATCTCATGCTTTCCAGAACACTTTATGTAATGACCAGAAATATTTGAATGCTTGGGTTGATCGCGTTGCCCGCATGATTCAACGAGACATTCATCATGCGTCCGTCATTCTCTGGTCACTTGGAAATGAATCTGGCGCTGGCCTAAATCACCGCGCTGCGGCCGCATATGCTCGTAGCTTTGATCCGACTCGCCCATTGCACTATGAAGGTGCAATTCGCGGCAATTGGACGATTAATCATGACTTAACTGATGTTGTTTGTCCGATGTATCCCGACATTTCTGCAATTATCTCGTACGCAAAATCCAAGAAAGCCGATCGTCCATTGATCATGTGCGAGTACTCGCATGCAATGGGAAATAGCAATGGAACGATTGCGGAATACTGGGAAGCTATTCACTCCCTTCCCGGTCTGCAAGGTGGATTCATCTGGGAGATGTGGGATCACGGTCTAGATCAGACCCTTGAAGATGGAACTGTGCGCTCGGCGTATGGTGGCGATTACGGAGAGCTCAAGCATGATGGAAATTTCGTATGCGACGGCATGTTCTTCCCGGATCGCTCTCCCAAGCCTGCACTCTATGAATTCAAATATCTAGCGTCTCCTGTGGTTATTTCTGCCAAGAGCGTTAAAACTGGAAAATTTGAAATTTTTAATAAGAACTTCTTCGTCGATCTTCGAGATTTGAAACTTCGTTACGAAGTTACCGTAAACGGCAAAGTGATCTCATCTGGAGATGTGAAGCTTCCTGCTGTAAAGCCACGTACAAAAGCGCTTTTCTCGATCCCAGCAAGTGCATTGAAACCAGATAACGCGGTCGGAGAAAGATTCGTTAATTTCTCAATGAGCCTGGCTTCAAGTACACCGTGGGCCCACCTCGGACATGAAGTTGCGTGGCAACAAATCGCGCTGCCATCAAAACCACTTCCGAAAGCAAAGCCAGCTAAAAAACCACAAGAGTATGTGAA
>CAZZMU010000116.1:0-2473 GCA_964655345.1 uncultured Clavibacter sp. | reverse complement strand
GATATTGCTTCATGAGTATGTGCTTCCACACCTGGGGTAAGTCGCAACAAAACTTTTTGGACAACACCTTTTGCGTGAGCAATTCGAGCAACGCGATCAATTTCTTGAAGTGAGTCCAGCACGATTGTTCCGACCCGGTAGTCAATTGCTTCAGTAATCTCTTTCTCAGACTTGTTATTCCCATGAACTTCGATTCGAGAAGGTGGAAATTCAGCCGCAATCGCCACAGCTAATTCACCGCCAGTGCACACATCAAGTCCTAATCCTGCGGCCTCAACCCATCGTGTGACTTCCTTGGAAATAAATGCTTTTGCAGCGTAATAAACGGTTCCTGCGTGATCTCCGAAATGTCGCTCAAGGCTTTCTCGCCATTGGATGGCTCGATCTTTGAAATCCGATTCATCGAGAATAAAAGCTGGTGTTTCAAATTTCTCTGCAAGATCTTTCGTTGAACATCCACCAATTGTTAGTACGCCGTTATTGCGTCGAGAAGTTTTCGACCAAATCTTTGGATTGAGATCGTGGCTCATGTTTACATCCGCTCCGGCGCGCTAACGCCAAGGAGATTAAGTCCATTCTTGATGACTTGTCTCGTAGCTAGACATAAAGTGGCACGCGCTGAATGAATCTCATTGGGCTTTTCTTCTCCCAAAGGAAGAACGCGACAGTCATTGTAAAAGCCGTGATACAAAGTAGCTAATTCTTCAATAAAGCGCGCAATTCGATGGGGCTGCCTCAATTCTGCGGCAGATGAAATAACTCGAGGAAATTCTGCTAACCCACCTAATAGTTCACGTTCGCGATCATGAGTGAGAAGTTCTGGGTTGTAATAGTCTTTTCCGTATTTCAATCCAAGTTCATCAGCGTTTCGCAAAACAGCGCTAATACGGGCATGGGCATACTGAACATAGAAGACCGGGTTGTCATTCGTGCGCTTCTTCAATAGATCAATATCAAGAACCATCGGAGTATCGACGGGATAGCGAATCAACGTGTATCTCGCTGCATCTACTCCCACTTTTTCCACCAACTCTTCCAGAGTAATGATGGTGCCTGCTCGTTTAGAGAGTTTGAGCTCTTGGCCACCTTCCATGATTTTTACCAGCTGACCAATGAGGACGTGAATGTTGTACTCGGGATCATCGCCAGCGCAGGCCGCAGTAGCTTTCAATCGCCCTACATATCCGTGATGATCGGCGCCCAGCATGTAAATACAGATATCAAAGCCACGTCGGCGTTTATCGAGGTAATAGGCCGTATCTGAAGAGAAATATGTGAGTTCTCCCCCGGATTTAACTAAGACGCGATCTTTATCGTCGCCAAAGTCCGTCGTGCGCAGCCATGTAGCCCCTTCAGATTCAAAGACGTGACCTTGCGATTGTAGTTTCGCTAGCGCTGCGGAAAGTGCATCGCCAGAATGTAAAGATCGTTCAGAGAACCAGACATCAAAATGTGTACCAAAATTGTCAAGCACATCTTTCTGCTGTTGTAATTGAAGGGCATACCCTGCTTCTCGGAAAGCTGGAATACCATCAACCTCATCTAAATTTTTGTATTCAGGATGTTGAGCAATAATCAAAGCCGCAAGTTCGTTGATGTATTCACCTTGATAGCCCTCTTCAGGTCTCGCTTCGCCGCGAGCAGCTGCACGTAACGATGCTCCGAAGAGATCCATTTGGGTTCCACGATCGTTGATATAGAACTCACGCGTTACTTCAGCTCCTCCTGCTTCAAGAACGCTTGCTAGCGCATCCCCCACAGCCGCCCATCGTGTATGTCCTAAATGCAGCGGTCCAGTTGGATTTGCACTTATGAATTCCAGATTAATTTTCTTGCCACTTAAAAGTGAGACTCGACCAAACTTTTCACCGTCGACAAGGATGGTACGAACAATGGCGCCTTGCGAAGATTTAGCTAGCGTAAAATTAATAAAACCGGGACCTGCAATTTCAACTTTTTCGATTATGGAATTTCCAGAAATCCCTCTTTGTACAACTTCGGCAATCTCGCGCGGGGATTTACTTGCAACTTTTGCTAACGCTAAAGCAATTGAAGTTGCGTAATCTCCATGATCACGATTCTTCGGTCTCTCTAAAGTGATCTCAGAAAGCGCTGGCGCCTCAAGTACCTGTGGCGGGAGCGAGCCCTCGGCAACAGAGGCGTGGATGGTCGATCGAATCGCGTCGACAAGTAGCTCGTGGGGGGCAGCCCCATTCACGGAAGCGCTCGGTGAGCTGGGAGAAGACTTCGGTGCCGACACCTAGGAAAGGCTACCGACCCAAGCCTTCCCCGCGGGTTAACCCTCATACGACCCATATTTCATGCTCGTTTTTCACCTAAAACGGTTGGTCTGTTATCAAGTTGTTATGACCAGATAGCCCAAATAATGGGAAAACCCTTCCATATAGTGGCGCTAAGAAAGTAGGTTCTGACGCGGTGAACCGCCCTCGCGGTTCATTTATGAACTACTTTC
>CAZZMU010000115.1:0-2478 GCA_964655345.1 uncultured Clavibacter sp. | reverse complement strand
CCACGATTTTGTGGATCTGCACCGGACACCCGTGGCTTATCTGCGGCGTTACAACCCCGAAATTGGCCGGATCGAAGATATCTCAGATTTAGATAATGCGGTTCCAGATTTTGCGATCGCATCAACTCTCAATCGTATCGAGGTTGAGTGTGATGCAGTTACTTTTTCGCCCGGTGATATCGACGGTGGACGAAGTGCAATCCTGAAGAGACGCGAATTTCAGATCTTAATTTTTGGAACGGGCAAGATTGTTAATTTCCTTGTTGGGGTCCTTAGCGCATCGGGCTATGCAAATATCCTGGTGATCAATCGAGTTGGAAGCAAAGATCCATCTCTCAAACTTTCAGAGAGTGATGTTGCTGGAGGCTTTGTAACTCGACAGCATTACGGCGCCTCCAGAAAAAAAGTAATAGAAGAAATCAGGGAATCGTCAGCTCTCTTTCATGATCGAAAGTCACCGATTCATAATCCAGATTTGATTATCAGTATTGGAGCGCCACAACCTGATGCCATCCAACGATGGATGGCCGAAAATACTCGTTATTTGTTGGTTGATATCACCACGAGCTCTGAGGTTCGAATTGGGCCTCTCGTGACTCCTGGAAAATCCGCATGTGTCCGTTGCGTTCGACTTAGCGAAGAGAGTGAGTGGCAATTTAAATCTTCGCCAGAAGTAAGTGCCGCGCTTGCGATGAGCGCTGCGGCTGCTATCGCACATGATGTCAATGCGCTCTCCAACAATCAGGTCAGCATCTATCACCAAACTTCACAGATAGTGAGCACGCGAAACTATTCTGAGCCACAAATACAGCGTTGGTCACAACATCACGCGTGCGGATGCGGGTGGAATAGTTAATTCAAGTCGCGCTTGACCCCAGACTCCCAGAGAATGCGTCTATGACCGAGAAGATTCCGGAGAAGACAGCCAAGCGAAGCGCAAAGCTCGCCAGCATCCCACTCTCCGTCGCTGGCCGTGGCGCGCTCGGTTTCGGACGACAACTTATCGGCCAATCTCCCGATTTCGCTTTTGCTGAACTTCAAGAAAAAACAGCTGAACAAGTTTTTAAAGTTCTTGGAGAACTCAAAGGTGGAGCAATGAAATTTGGTCAGGCGCTCTCAGTTTTTGAAGCGGCGCTTCCTGAAGATATTGCAAAACCATATCGAGAGACTCTGGTAAAACTTCAAGAGTCTGCCCCACCATTACCGGCTCGTGTGGTTCATAAAGTTCTGGCAAAAGAACTTGGTGAAGATTGGCGCGATAATTTTTCGGAATTTAACGATTCTCCTTCGGCATCAGCGTCCATCGGACAAGTTCACAAAGGTATTTGGAAAGATGGTCGTGCTGTTGCTGTCAAAGTCCAATACCCCGGTGCTGCAGAAGCGTTAGTTTCAGATCTCAATCAAATTCAACGTTTCGCAAAAATCTTCCAGCTATTTATGCCCGGCCTTGAAATGAAACCACTTCTTGAAGAACTTCGTGCTCGAATTATCGAAGAAGTTGATTACCGTTATGAAGCACAAGCGCAGGAAACGTGTTGGAACGCATTTGAAAACGATCCAGATATCGCAATCCCTAAAGTCGTAATGGCCACAGACCGAGTTCTCGTCAGTGAATGGTTAGAAGGAAAACCACTGTCAAAAGTCATCGAAAATGGAACTCAAGCAGAGCGCAACAACGCGGGCATCCGACTCGCTCGCTTTCACTTCACCGCGCCAACTCGCGCCGGTTTGTTACACGCAGACCCACACCCCGGAAACTTCCGCGTTCTTGCCGATGGACGTCTCGGCGTTCTTGATTTTGGCGCATGTAATCGACTTCCAAATGGATTCCCCGAGCCATTCAAGAAACTACTTCGCAATGCACTCGAAGGCGATGCACTAGCGCTGTATAACGGATTTAAAGAAGATGGATTTATTCTTGCTGAAGTCGATGTTGACCCACAATTAGTTCTGGATTACTTGTTGCCACTCGTGGAACCACTTCGCACCGAAAACTTCGCATATACCCGCGAATGGCTCCGCGAACAGAGCGTCCGCGTCGGTGACCCTCGTAACCCAACCGCGAAGATTGGCTTCCAGCTCAATCTTCCACCCGAATATGTATTGATTCACCGCGTTACTTTGGGCACTACAGGAATCTTCTGCCAGCTCCGCGCTCAAGGAAACTTTCGCGATGAAGCGCTTTCGTGGTTCCCTGAAATCACTCCATCACACTTTGCACGTTATTAATCTCTATTTATCTACGGAAATGCGCACAGTTTCGTAATCGCCTGACTTAACAAATTCAATTTTCACACCTTCAATTTTGAAAGTATTACCAAGTCCAGCGATGTGTCGACTAATTACCAGCAAAGGATTATTGTTTTGGAAAAATTCTTCTTTATATGAAGGATCTCCTTCGATTGGCTTGTAGTAAGACCATTTAGGATACGCAGGGTCGTTTCCACTATCACCAGCACTTGCTCTTCCATCTGATCC
>CAZZMU010000114.1:0-2497 GCA_964655345.1 uncultured Clavibacter sp. | reverse complement strand
TGGATCTGCAGAACTGAGGCTTACACCAATTGCGAGGACACGCGTCCCCAATCCACGGGTTTTGCTACCGAAATTGAAGGCACCTCTCCAGTAAATCGCGCTAATGCTTCTGAAAATTGTGAGACTTCTAGCATCGGTCGTTGTCTTGCAAATTTAGGTTTCGCCGCAAAAGGTCGTCGTCCTAGTCGTGAAGAGATGACGAAAGCAGCGCGAGCTAATCCCCGAAAATCATTGACAAAAAGCGATTGGGAGACGCTAATAAGTCGCCTTCATGGATGTACCAACCTCAACCAGCTTAAAGCTTGGTCGGCTCACGCAGCAGGATTCACAATGCCCGAAGAGAAGCGAAGTGAGTTACTTGGCATGTTCCATACCCACAAGGAAAGCCTGACTCGCAAGACTGAGGTTGCTTAGTTGATGGTGACGCTGATTGCTCGATGATCACTAATTCCATAGTGATCATGAATCCTTGACGAAACCTCGCTGGGCTTTAATTCTTTACTCATGATGTAATCAAATTCGATATTTGGTTTCCATGAAGGGTAAGTCGGGCCTTTGGCTAGATCGTTCCAACCAGCAATCTTTGGCCCCAACCCCCACGGTAAATTGAAATCTCCCGTCATGATGTGAATTCCTGGAAGTTGTTCCACCCATGTTGAAATCTTTCGAAGTTGTTGGACATTCTTTAGTGGTACGAAAGAGAGATGAGTCGTAGTCACCGAAATTCCATTCTCAAGTTCTGCCACAAGTGCGGCGCGGGGCTCATCCGAGACATAAATAAGTCGTGGTCTTTTCTCTCCGGCGACGAGCAAAGGCGCTCCTAGCGGCGCTTTACCTAAATTAATGCGATGCCATCGTTTGACTGGAACTTTCGACACGATTCCAATCCCATACATCGCATCGTTGGGAAGAGACGAATCCTGATCAAAGACCATTGCATCGCGAATGCCATGCCACTTCTCTCCCGGAGTTCCGTACATAGCTGGAGCAAAAGCCCAATACTGTGCACCAATTTCATCAGCAATATCTTTGATTTGATTTCCATGCCCAGAGCGTTTCTGCTGTACATCAACTTCTTGGAGTGCAATTACATCGGAATCTGAATCGTCATGTAATTTCGATATTGCATCTGCAAGTGTGATTGTTGATTGCGGGGGAATGGCCATTCCGTGAAGCAGGTTCCACGAGGTCACCGTGAACCCCGAAGTAGATGCCATGAAGGCAGGCTAGTAGGGTCGCCCCGTGCTCTTGAATCTTCCGCTCTCCCGCTCAAAGCTTGATCGCGCCGCACATTTACGCGCCGATTCCGCTGGTCTTGAAGAGCTGTGGCGCGCTGCAAAAGTGATTTCGATGGTGGGCGATAAATTCAAAACGAATCCCCACGGGCTGGCGTACGTCGACCCGCTCTCGGCTAACGGCGAGCGTTATTTCCTTGGCCTTGATGAATCAGGAACTCCTTATTTTGTTACTCATCACAGCACTTCAAATATAAATCTAGAGGAATACCAATCACTTCGAACGATTGGGGCGAATCTCAATGATTTAGAAATTGGCGCTGCCGTCCACGCCCTTGCTCTCACCCAATGGCATGAAGCACATCAACGTTGTGCTAAGTGTGGCGAAACAACCCATTCAACATTTGCGGGTGCAGTTCGCGAATGTGACAAGTGTGGAGCATCGCATCACCCTCGTACCGACCCTGCAATCATCGTTCTGGTAAAAGACCATAAGAATCGAATCTTGCTGGGCCGTCAGAAAATTTGGCCCGCAAAACGTTTCTCGACTTTTGCAGGTTTTGTTGAACCAGGTGAATCTTTCGAAAGTTGTGTCATCCGCGAAGTCGCCGAAGAGTGTGGTGGAAAAGTAACCGAAATGAAATATCTTGGTTCACAACCATGGCCATTCCCAGCCTCCATCATGATTGCTTATGAGGCAACTATTTCCAATCCAGATTTAGTAAAAGCAGATGGTGAAGAGATTGAAGAAATAGTCTGGTTGACGCGAGAAGAATTACTTGCCCAAACAACTTCCGGCAAACTTCTACTTCCACCAATTATCTCGGTCGCACGCGCAATGATTAATGCTTGGTACGGACCGAACGCTGCCGCTGAATTACAAGGTGGCGAATCGTGGCGCAACTAGCTGAAGAAATTCTTGCCGCACTTGATACCGAACAACGAGCAGTAGCAACCGCGGTACGTGGACCAGTTTGCGTTATCGCTGGAGCTGGAACCGGAAAAACGCGCGCCATTACACATCGATTGGCATATGCAGTTGATATCGGAGTAGTGGATCCGCAACGAATCCTGGCTTTAACCTTCACAGCACGCGCCGCTGGTGAAATGCGTACCCGTCTGCGCGCACTTGGAGTTCCCAACGTCGCAGCTCGCACCTTTCATGCCGCAGCCTTAAAGCAACTTATGTTCTTCTGGCCCCAAGTTCTGGGTGGACGTTTTCCCTCGCTGCTGACCACAAAAACTGGCTTTCTAGGTGAAGC
>CAZZMU010000113.1:0-2517 GCA_964655345.1 uncultured Clavibacter sp. | reverse complement strand
GTACGCGTCGTAAAAGATGGAGATGCGTTAGCTCGCCAAACTGGTTTGGTAGATACCCAGGGTCGACCCGTGCGCGGACTGCCGCCACAAGTTGTCTCCGCTGGCATTTGTGACGCAGAATCTGCTTGGCGAGGTGCGTTTCTTGCCCATGGATCTCTTACTGAACCGGGGCGTTCATCGGCCCTTGAAATCACCTGCCCGGGTCCTGAAGCTGCTCTCGCACTTGTTGGCGCAGCACGTCGTCTTGGAATTACTGCAAAAGCACGGGAAGTCCGCGGAGTAGATCGCGTTGTCATTCGAGACGGAGATGCAATTGGAGTTCTTCTCACTCGACTTGGCGCACACGAAAGTGTCATGGCTTGGGAAGAGCGACGAATGCGCCGAGAAGTTCGCGCAACTGCAAATCGTCTCGCTAACTTCGACGATGCAAATTTACGTCGCTCAGCGAGAGCCGCGGTTGCCGCTTCAGCGAGAGTTCAACGAGCTATGGAGATTCTTGGTGAAGAAATTCCTGATCATTTAAAGGAAGCTGGACAACTTCGCATAACTCATGGACAAGCAAGTTTGGAAGAGTTGGGCTCTCTCTCAACTCCTCCTATGACCAAGGATGCGATCGCCGGTCGAATTCGTCGCCTCCTTGCAATGGCAGATAAACGCGCTGCTGAACTGGGAATTCCCGATACCGAAGCGGGCCTTTCGCCTGATCTGCTGAATTAGACCTTTCAACTTCTCTCACTGATAGGATTCACACAAGTCCACAAGGTCGTGGCGTTCAATTCAAAATCGACTGATGCGCCTCTTGATGTGCATCGTATGGAGTGTGGTTATTGTGGTGAAGGTTGGAATCAATGGTTTTGGTCGCATCGGTCGTAATTTCTTCCGCGCAGCCTTAGCATCAAACGCAAATATTGAAGTCGTCGCAGTCAACGATCTCACCGATATTGAAACTCTTGCGCACTTACTGAAATACGACTCAATTCTTGGCCGACTCAACCTTCCAGTTACCCATAATGAAAATTCCATCACTGTGGGCTCTAAGACCTTCCGCGTTTTTGCCGAGAAGGATCCAGCCGCTCTTCCATGGGGCTCGGTCGGAGCCGATATCGTCATCGAATCGACTGGTCGTTTCACCAAGGCTTCCGACGCCGGTAAACACATGGTCGGTGGAGCTAAGAAAGTTGTCATTTCTGCGCCCGCGACTGATGAAGACGTAACCCTCGTTTTAGGCGTCAATGATGGCGCTTACGATCCAGCTAAACACAACATCATCTCTAACGCTTCATGCACCACTAACTGTTTGGCTCCCATGGCAAAGGTGCTCCACGAAACTTTCGGCATCGTTCGAGGATTCATGACGACTGTTCATGCTTACACAAACGATCAGGTCATTCTGGATTTCCCTCATAAGGATTTACGTCGCGCTCGCGCGGCGGCCACAAACATTATTCCAACCTCAACTGGCGCGGCTAAAGCGATTGGTCTTGTACTGCCTGAATTGAAGGGCAAGCTCGATGGCTATGCTCTTCGCGTTCCCGTCCCAACCGGATCGGTTACTGACCTCACTGTCGAACTTTCAAAAGAAACAACTGCGGCAGAAGTCAACGCTGCGATGAAGAAAGCGGCGGAGGGGCCACTGAAGGGAATCTTGTATTACACGGAAGATCCAATTGTTTCGACTGATATCGTCACCGATTCACATTCATGTATTTTCGATGCCGGAATCACTAAGGTGATTGGTAATCAAGTAAAGGTTGCTGGTTGGTATGACAACGAGTGGGGTTACTCCAATCGCCTCGTTGATCTCATGACCTTCATCGGCAAAAGCCTTTAAACCACACTTCATGGTTAAAGAACTTACCTCTTTAGATGTAAGCGGCAAACGTGTCTTGCTACGTTGTGATCTCAACGTTCCGCTCAAGGAAGATGGAACCGGAAAACGAGTCATAACCGATGATGGACGCATCCGAGCTTCAATTCCCACTATCACGACATTGTTGGAAAAAGGCGCGGCATTAGTCATTACTGCACATCTTGGTCGCCCTAAAGGCGAACGCAAACCAGAGCTATCCCTAGCGCCCGTTGCCGAACGTTTAAGTACGTTGCTCAATCGAAAAGTGATCTTTGCTCACGACACTGTTGGGCCAGAAGCAGATTCGGCGGTCGCAGCTATGAAGAGTGGTGATGTTGTTCTGCTGGAAAACGTTCGTTACGAAGTAGCTGAAACTTCAAAGGATGTGGGAGAACGTCAAGCATTTGCACGCAAGCTTGCCTCATATGCCGATGTTTATGTTGGTGACGGATTTGGAGCGGTTCATCGCAAACATGCTTCAGTTTTTGAAGCGGCTCAATTGTTGCCTCACGCAGCCGGAACTCTTATCGCAGCTGAAGTTGATGTATTAAGAAGACTTACTGAGTCGCCTAGCCGTCCTTATGGCGTCGTTCTTGGTGGGGCAAAAGTTTCGGACAAGATCGGTGTGATCACCAATCTGCTCGACAAGGTGAATATGCTGGCTATTG
>CAZZMU010000112.1:0-2587 GCA_964655345.1 uncultured Clavibacter sp. | reverse complement strand
TTCTCGGAAACTGGAAGGGTCGCACTCCAATCTTCAAGTAATCGGTACGATTCCAGAGTGCTAATCTCTTCTGTCGAAGCAATGCGTGATTTAGGTTCAGATCTCGCCGCAAAACTTCGACCTGGAGATATCGTGGTTCTCAAAGGAACTTTGGGCGCTGGCAAGACTGCGCTCACTCAAGGAATAGGTAAGTTCCTGGGCATCTCAGAAATCACTTCACCGACATTTGTTATCTCTCGTACTCATAAAGGAAAGATTCCATTGATCCATGTCGATGCTTATCGATTATTGGGGGGCTCCACGCAGAATTTTGAAATTGATGATCTCGATCTTGATACTTCGCGAGAGGGTGCGATTACGGTGATCGAGTGGGGCGAAGATGTCGCGTCACGCCTTCACGAAGATTTCTTGCTGGTCACCATTGATTTTGGAGCTAAAGAAAACGATCGCATCGTTGAATTTTCTGGATTTGGTGAACGCTGGAAAGGTTTTGCGTTGTGATTTCTCTCGTGATTGATACTGCAACAAATCGCACCTCTGTAGCGCTCTTTGAAGATAACCAACTTCTTTTCAATGGATTTCATGATGGCGCCACTGCGCACGCAGAAGTCTTACCGAAACTTGTAAAGGAAGCCCTCCACACTAGAAATGATGTTGATGAAGTAGTTGTGGGAATGGGACCAGGACCTTTTACAGGTCTACGAGTCGGAATAACTTTCGCCCAAACCTTTGCGCATGCTCGAAAGATTCCATGGCGTGGAGCATGTTCCCTTGATGCAATGGATGTTGATAGTCAGAGTTATATAGTCACCTCAGATGCTCGACGCAAAGAAGTGTATTGGGCGAAATACGAAGCCGGAAAACGCGTTGCCGGCCCTCATGTTTCTGCTCCACACAAAGTTGCAGCTCTGGATGAAATGAAATTCGGTTTCGGTTTTACCGAACCGCTGTATCCATCAATGGCGATGCTCTTAGCAAAGTCTCGGACTGCTCCTATTGAAGAACCCCTGTACTTGCGTCGACCCGATGCAGTTCCTACAAGTGAGCGTCGATGATTTCCTATCGCGACTTGATCGCACTTGATATTCCAGTCCTCGTTGGACTCGAGAAAGAGATTTTTCCCGAGAGTCCGTGGAGCGCGGCGCAATTTCGAGAAGAACTATCTGGAGTTCCTCTTACTAGAAAATATATTGTCGCAATCGAAGAAAAAGAGATTGTTGGTTACGGTGGGATTGCACTCGCTGGTGATGTCGCAGATATTCACACTTTGACTGTGATTCCGTCCCACCGAAGGAAAGGGATTGCGTCCCACATGCTTCACGAGCTAGAGAATTGGGGACACGAGAAGAAGGTGACCGCTTTCATGCTGGAAATGCGCGAAGGAAACGTTGAAGCCCAGCCACTCTATGAAAAGCACGGATATTCCATTGTTTCGCGCCGCAATAACTACTACGCACATGGAATTCATGCCTTGATCATGCGAAAAGAGGTCGGGGCATGACCCAACCACTCGTTCTTGGAATAGAAACTTCGTGTGATGAAACTGCAGTAGGGATAGTTCGCGGACGAAAGCTACTTGCAAATGTTATTTCATCCAGCGTCGATGAACATGCTCGCTTCGGCGGAGTGGTTCCCGAAGTTGCTTCGAGAGCGCATCTGGAAGCGATGCAACCTGCAATTGATCGTGCGTTAAAGGAAAGTGGCGTGGCCCTAAATGACATTGATGCGATTGCAGTCACGGCGGGCCCAGGACTTGTTGGCGCATTACTCGTTGGCGTCTCAGCTGCGAATGGCCTTGCACTAGCGCTCGATAAACCTTTGTATGGCGTCAATCATCTTGCCTCTCACGTCGCAGTAGATCTGTTAACGCATGAAAAAGATATTCGCCCCACGATTGCACTTCTAGTAAGTGGTGGACACTCATCCATCCTGCAAGTAAATGACATTACAAACGGCATTACTTCCTTGGGCCAAACAGTTGATGATGCCGCCGGAGAAGCTTTCGACAAGATCGCTCGTTTATTGAACCTTGGATTCCCAGGCGGGCCGCTCATTGATAAAGATGCGAAGGATGGAAATGAAAAAGCCATTAACTTTCCACGAGGATTAACCCAAGCAAAAGATTTAGCTGAGCACCAATTCAACTTTTCATTTTCCGGACTTAAAACAGCAGTCGCGCGTTACGTGCAAGCCACTCCAAATTTTATTCGCGCTGATGTATCAGCATCGTTCCAAGAAGCGATTGTTGATGTGCTGCTGCAGAAATCCATCAAAGCCTGTAAAGAAACCGGCATTGATTCACTTGTCATTGCCGGGGGAGTCGCTGCGAACTCTCGACTTCGTGTTGTTGCCACCGAGAGATGCGCAGCTGCCGGAATCGAACTTCGGACTCCGCCGCCCGCGTTGTGCACGGATAACGGCGCCATGGTGGCGGCGCTCGGCTCCCTCGCCATCTCCTCAGGTCGCCCCGCCTCTGCCCTCGGAATCGAAGCCGCCTCCTCGATCAGCCCCTCCATCCCAATCTGGGCCTAAGCCTCGGATTTGAGAACGGGAATAGTCGCCCCTAGGCTTGGCGTTAGCACTCGCC
>CAZZMU010000111.1:0-2625 GCA_964655345.1 uncultured Clavibacter sp. | reverse complement strand
GCGATGCAAGCAGACTTACAAAGTGCTGTGAATTCTCTTATTGACCTTACTTATAAGAATGGCGCCCCAGATAATGTGACTGTGATTGCAGCCGAGATTGGCGAGAGTCCATCGAGCATATCTCCCACAAGTTTTGGAGCGGCTCGGTGATGAAGCGAATCTTGGGTGAACGTTACGAACTTGGCGCCATGATTGGTACTGGTGGAATGTCTGATGTGTTTATTGCAGATGACCAACGCTTACACCGCGAAGTTGCAATCAAAGTTCTGCGAAGTGATTTAGCTCGCGATCCATCTTTTGTAACACGTTTCAATAAAGAAGCGCTCTCTGTTGCTGCCCTTAATCACCCTGGAATCGTTGCGGTTTATGACTCAGGAAAAGAAGAAACCCCAAGCGGAGTCATGCCTTACATTGTTATGGAATACGTCGAAGGCAAGACGTTGCGGGAGATAATCCACAAAGGCGAGCGTTTTCCGCTACATCGAGCAGTTGAAATTGTCGAAGGAATTCTAGAAGCGCTTCAATATTCGCATAAGAATGGAATCGTTCATCGCGATATAAAGCCTGGAAATATCATGATTACCAATTCTGGTGATATCAAAGTTATGGATTTTGGAATCGCTCGGGCACTTGCCGACAGCGGCGCAACTCTTACAAGCACTTGGAACATTGTTGGTACTGCCCAATATCTCTCGCCAGAACAAGCCACGGGCGGACAAGCTGATGCACGAAGTGATCTTTATTCTGTTGGGTGTCTATTTTATGAATTAGTTTCTGGCAAACCTCCCTTCTCAGGTGAAACGCCAGTCGCAATTGCCTACCAACATGTATCTGCGCCACTTATTCCGGTCACAGATATCGAGCCATCACTTGATCCGATGTTAAATAAATTCTTAAGTGTTTCGCTCGCAAAAGATCCAGCTGATCGTTATCAAAGTGCAAATGCGATGTTAAAGGATCTTAAGAAATTATCTAAAGGCGAAGGAATAACGACCCAAATCCCGCGCACTAAAAAGCCTCTTACTCGCCGTAATCGCATTGCTGCAATTGCACTTTCGATAGTTGTGCTGGTTGGAGGTGCAAGTTATGTAGCACTCAATCCTTCATCGACTGCAATTGTCGTACTTCCAAATGTAGTTGGATTGACCGAAGCCCAGGCTCGCGAACAACTATCGGGATTCACCATTACGATTCAGCGCGCTCCGGACCCTCGCATTCCTCGCGATCGAGTTTCTAATCAATTACCGCTTGCTACAACAAAAGTTTCCCAGGGTTCATCAGTAACTCTTACTCTTTCAGATGGACCTGGTGATGCCACAGTTCCGACCGGATTAATCGGAAAGCCGTTAGAAGAAGTGCGTACCGCGTTAATTGCTGCTGGACTTCGCGTAAGTCGCACAATTGCGGTCGACTCAGAACAAGAACCAGGAATTGTTTTGAAAGTTACCCCAGAACCCGGCACCACTATCGAAGCAGGAACTGGTGTTGTTCTCGAAATCGCGAGCGGCAACGTTCAGGTTCCTCAACTTATTGGAGTTTCTGAAATCGAAGCCAAAACGCTTTTAACTCAAGCGGGATTCCTTGTTAAAACCGTTGAGGCGTATGACGCAAATCAGCCCGTTGGAACTGTTCTTGCCCAAGCTCCAAGCGCTGGCGAAACAAAAATAATTGGATCGTCAGTAACAATTACAATCAATAAAGCTCCGAGCTAACGTCCGACTACGGGAGATAAGCCTTCTGATTTCTTCCGGCCCTCGGCGTCGCCACATTCGACTAGCCAATTACCGAGCATTTGGTATCCGTATTCTGTAAGAACTGATTCTGGGTGGAATTGAACGCCGTGAATTGGAAGTGACTTATGTTTGATTGACATAACAACCCCGCTTTCACTTCTACCCGTCACAATTACTTCTGGAGGAAGAGTTCCTTCTTCAATTGCTAGTGAGTGGTACCGGGTTGCAGTAAATGGTGTTGGAATATCAGTAAGAACTCCGGAACTATCGTGTGACACCACAGAAGTCTTTCCATGAAGAAGTTCTGGTGCGCGGCTAACAGTGGCGCCGTATGCAACTCCAATTGCTTGATGCCCCAAACACACACCAAGAAGTGGTTTGGAAATTTGTGCACACCGTTTAATCATCGCGATAGATACACCCGCAGCCTCGGGAGTTCCAGGGCCAGGAGAAATCAAAATTCCATCATAAGAATCTGCAACCTCAGGGGTGACCTCGTCATTTCGCACCACCGTGCATTCAGCGCCGAGTTGCTGTAGATATTGAACAAGGTTGAATACAAAAGAGTCATAGTTATCGATGACGAGAATCCGCTTGCCCATCTCCCCATCCTTTCGTGTAACCTGCCGCCATGCCTAAGTCGCGCATCCGTAAGAAGAAGAAAGATAACCGCCCAGCCCCGGTCGTTGCCGAGACTGGATCTGTGGAGCTGGAAAGCCCCCGCTGGCTCGCCCCAACAATGATTGGCGCTTTCCTTATCGGACTCTTCTGGATCGTGATCTTCTACGTCTCTCAGACCCAATACCCGATACCCAACATTGGCGCCTGGAACATGGTTGTGGGCTTCGCATTTATCGGCGTTGGCTTCTCCCTCGCCACCCGCTGGCGTTAA
>CAZZMU010000110.1:0-2626 GCA_964655345.1 uncultured Clavibacter sp. | reverse complement strand
CAATATCAAGAATCGTCATTCCCTTAGTGGGATTGATGATGGTCTGAACTTTTTTTCGCCAACGCTTGGTTTGTCCCAAACTCAATAAATCGTTAACTAAGTCATAACGGCGAGCGACGCCATCGAACATCGAAGAAACTTCTTCGGGATCCTTACCTAGGTCAGCTCGACTCACGCCCCCATCATTCCGAGCGGTAGGCTTATTTCACAACTCGAATGAGGTGAAAAGAATGCATATCTCGATCACAACGGAGTTGCTCGGAGAGCACCCGCCGTTGCTTGATATTGAGATACCTGAAATCCAAGACGATGCCCTTACTTCATGGGTTCGAGGTGGCGATGGATTAATCGGATTTGGAATCTACAAATCCCATGTCGTTAAAGGCGCACATCGCTTTGAACAAGCTCGCCAATGGTGGCGCGAACAAGTTAATGGCCTGGATATTCATAACAATGTCCATGGCACAGGAACTGGCCCGATTCTCTTTGCTTCTTTCGCATTTGATGAGGCTGAAGATTCTGTATTAATCATCCCTAGAGTCGTCGTGGGCCAGCGCAATGGAAAATCTTGGATTACTTGGATTGGCGCAACTCCCCAACCCGCGCTTCATAAAGCGCCACATATAAGCCTTCCACTTGAGATGAGTTGGAGCGGTAGTAATGGAGATGTCTGGCAGGACCGCGTCGCACGATCAGTTGAGAAGATTAAAAATGAATCTCTCGAAAAAATAGTTCTTGCTCGATTTATAACCGGAACTTCAGAAAAGAAGATCAACCAACGAAACTTACTTCGCCAACTTGCATCGGAATACCCCTCAACCTGGGTCTATTCCAATCATGGACTTGTTGGAGCTACTCCAGAACTCTTAGTAAGACTAAGTAAGTCGCTCATCACCTCACGCATTCTTGCGGGAACAATCCGCAAAACTGGCGACGACGAACGAGATCTAGCACTTGCTGGTTCTTTAGCGCGCTCATCAAAAGATTTAGAAGAACATGAATATGCCGTGCGTTCTGTTGCGGATGCGCTTTCTCCTTTCTGTACCTCCACCAATGTTCCCGAAACTCCCTTTGTACTTCATCTCTCCAACGTTATGCATCTTGCTACTGACGTAACCGGAGTACTCGCCGATTCCACAAACCCCACCGATATCTTTGAACTTGTTTCCCGACTTCACCCATCAGCTGCTGTGTGCGGAACTCCTACTGAACTTGCAAAGCGCACAATCGATGAAATTGAAGGTATTTCCCGCGGCCGATATGCCGGTCCAATCGGCTGGATTGATGCAAAAGGTGATGGTGAGCTCGGCATTGCGTTGCGTTGTGGTCAGATTTCACACGATGCAAGTTCGATTCGGATTTACGCTGGTTGCGGAATTGTCGCTGGTTCAGATCCAGAACGCGAATACGCTGAGAGCCAAGCCAAGTTACTACCGATGCGCAGCGCTTTAGAGAAGCACTAGCTCTTTATATTTCTTCATTACTTTGTAGATCGAATCCGCATTCGCCTCACGGTCTGGCATTTTTGCCACAATCACATGTAGTTGCGGATGAATTCTTTGTAGCGCGATGTGGAGCTCTTTCCCACTACGTACTTCTTCGCACGAAACTCCAAAAGCGCTAACGATCTTTGCAATGTCACGACCGTGAGGTGTGCCAAAAATCTTCTCAAAGCCTTCTACCCCGCGTTGTGGCAGAGTTGAGAAGATTCCGCCTCCATCGTTATCGACCACAATGATTGTCAATGTGTCATTTATCGGATTGGCAAGAGCTGAGATGTCGTGAAGAAAGGCAAGATCGCCAATCACGGCATAGGTCTCATCATGTTTAGTGGCGATTCCCATTGCCGTAGAAATATTTCCGTCAATGCCCGCAAGGCCACGGTTGGCATAAGTTTCAATTCCATTGCGTGGCACAGCAAAACTTTCGATATCTCGAATCGGGCGCGATGAAGCGATAAATAGCGCTGCGTCATTCTCGAGTTCTTCGGCCACAACGGATGCAACTTCTGCTTCGGACCAATCGGGGAGCTCAGCTAAGGATGCTGCAGCAATCTCTTCATATTTATGCCACTGTTCATGCCAGATGTGATCTATTTCTACCGTTTTTTTAATCAGCGGGATAACGCGATGGATCTCATCTGCTGTGCGCTTAGTATCAATATTTTCGGTACGGGGATCTATCACCATTACTCGCGAAGAGCCTTGGATATATGCGTTGGTGCTCCGAGATAACGTCGTTCGACCAATGACGATAACTAGCTCTGCCGCTAATTCTCTTCGCACTCTTTCATCCGAAAGAATGATGGGTGCATGCGCAATCGCTTGGTCAAACACAAGTGGGTCTTCCGCAATCAATGGCGCCGCAAGTTCATGGGCTAGCTCTTCAATTGCATCGACGCTAAAACCTGCTCGATCGTGGCCAACGATGATGATGTTTCGCTGTGTTGCAACCTCAATCTCTCCTGCCACCACAGTGGCAGGCGCTTTGGTTACGGGATGAATTCCGGAGAGCCAGTCATTGGAATCCTCTGGCAAGAGCGGTTCATCGAATTGGAGATTGATATGTATTGGTCCACTTCCATCAAGAACTCTTGTTAGATCAATGGGGGCCGCAGTATCAATCG
>CAZZMU010000109.1:0-2637 GCA_964655345.1 uncultured Clavibacter sp. | reverse complement strand
GTCAATAAATGCTTGTGGCGAAAGTCGAGAAAATTCTTCAGTAAATTTTATTATTCCTGTTGTCATCGCACCGTGAGTTGCGAGTTGGTGCACTCGATTGTGAAGTGTGAGTAATCTGCTCGGCACCCGATCCGGGGCAAAAATAGAGGTGGGATGGGGATCAAAAGTAAGTGCCGTGACTGGAAGTCCAGATTTAGCTCCTTCATTCAATATTGCTTGGTGCCCTTTATGTACTCCATCGAAAATACCGATGGCCAACGCAGAGCCATGAATCGGCGCACCATGCCAAGTGATATCAGGAAGAAATCTCATCGCACATATTCTTTCACGAATTAAAAACCGCTAATGGCTGTGCGCCATAGTCACGATTCTCGATGATGGCAGCGACTTCTCCATCAGGAGTGATGGCGATTCCAGGACCTGAAAATTCAGATTTTGTGAGCGCTCTGCCGAAAGAAAGTTCGTTTCTCTCAGCGAGATCAATGGAACGAGTAGGCATCACTTTTGAAATACTTGTGACTAGTGGCTGTATTTCGCAATCATCAATTGTCTGACTTTCAGCTTCAAAAAATGGGGCAACTTCGGTTCGGCGCAATGCAACAAGATGGCCACCGACGCCGAGAAAATCTCCGAGGTCTCGAGCAATCGAACGAATATATGTTCCAGCCGAACAAGAAACATCTATATCAATATCAAGAAATTCATTACGCTTTATTTCAAGAACTTCTAAAGAATAGATTGTGACTTCTCGGGCAGGTATATCGACATCTTTTCCTTGGCGAACTAAATCATAAGCTCTTTCCCCTGCGATCTTAATCGCAGAAACTTTGCTCGGTTTTTGCATGATGGTTCCGATTTGTGAATCGAGGAACGTTCTTATCTTCTCGTCGGAAACAGAGCTCCAATCATGAGATTTCAGAATGTCACCTTCTCGATCATCTGTTGTTGTGGATTGGCCGAGACGGATCGTTGCGAGATAACGCTTTTTGCCTTCGGTAATGTATTGCAGAAACTTGGTTGCGTTATTTATTCCAATAACGAGAACTCCTGTGGCCATAGGATCTAAAGTTCCAGCGTGCCCCACTCGCTTGGTGCCAAATTTCTTCCTTAATCGTGCAACAACATCATGGCTCGTGATGCCAGAAGGCTTGTCGATGATGACAAAGCCGTCGACCGTAGTCATTCTGTTTCGCGGATACGTGGAGCGCGGTATGGGTCGGTTCCACCAATAGGTTGGTGGGTATCACGAAGATGGGCTATCTCTTCATCATGCTTACGAACTTGATCCAAAAGATCTTCAAAATTTCGGGCAGTTTCTGAGAGCGCATCAGCAAAGAAAGCCAGCGTTGGAGTAATTCGAGTCCCAAGTTCTCGACCAACTTCGGTGCGGAGTAAACCTTTCGCGCTCTCGAGGGCTTTCGCAGTATTTGCGCGCGCTTCGTCATCACCAAGAACCGTGTAGAAAATTGAGGCTTGTTGAAGATCACCAGTGATGCGCACATCTGTGATTGTGATGAAACCTAAACGGGGATCTTTTACTTTGTTTTCGAGCGCGGAAGCCACGACCACTTTTATGCGGTCCGCGACTTTCGCAGCTCGATGTGAATTTCCCATGGTTTATGCCCGCTTCTTCTCGCGCATCTCGAAGACTTCGAAAGTATCTCCGATCTGAATGTCTTTGAAGGAGCCTACGCCGATACCGCACTCGAAACCTTCTCGGACTTCAGTAGCGTCATCTTTGAAACGCTTGAGTGATTCAACGGTGAGGTTATCGCCAATGACGACACCATCTCGCAATACTCGAACTTTTGCATTTCGCTTGATGATGCCGGTTGAGACCATAGAACCTGCGATGGTTCCAAACTTGCTGGACTTGAAGATTTCACGAACTTCTGCAGTTCCAATGGTCGCTTCTTCGAATTCTGGCTTGAGCAATCCTTTGAGCGCTGCTTCGATTTCTTCAATTGCTTTATAGATCACCGAGTAGAACCGAATTTCTACTCCTTCTTCATCGGCGAAGATTGCGGTGTGCGCTTCAGGTTTGACGTTGAAGCCAACAATTACTGCGCCCGATGCGGAAGCAAGGGTTACATCGCTCTTGGTGATAGCACCAACTCCACGATGGATGACGCGAAGATCAACTTCGGTTCCCACATCAAGTTGGATTAGCGCATCTTCAAGAGCTTCTACTGAACCGCTGACATCGCCCTTGAGAATGAGATTAAGTGTGGTGACCTTCGATTTCTCAAGGAAGTCTTCCAACGAAACTTTCTTACGAGCCTTCGCAAGTGCAGCATGACGTTCGCCAGCTTGTCGCTTCTCAGCGATCTGACGAGCAGTTCGATCATCTGGAGCAACGATGAAACTGTCTCCAGCACTTGGAACGGAGGTGAAGCCCAACACTTGTACAGGACGTGACGGTCCGGCAATCTCAACTGCGTGTCCGAACTCATCCATCATTGCGCGAACGCGACCGAATGCGCTTCCTGCGACAATCGCATCACCGACTTGGAGCGTTCCTCGTTGTACAAGAACGGTGGCAACTGGTCCGCGGCCACGATCGAGGTGCGCTTCAATTGCAACGCCACGCGCATCATCTTCGTGAATTGCGCGAAGATCAATGGCTGCATCAGCTGT
>CAZZMU010000108.1:0-2644 GCA_964655345.1 uncultured Clavibacter sp. | reverse complement strand
CGAGCGAGATTGCAATCGCAACGCTCCGTGAGCGCGCGCCACAAGCATTTGATCTTGCGGCGCAATTTAAGGCTGCCGGTTTCCGTCTCGCACTTGTTGGCGGCCCAGTCCGCGATTCACTTCTTGGCCGACTTGGAAATGATTTAGATTTCACAACAAACGCGCGACCCGAAAATACAAAAAAAATATTGAAAAAATGGGCGACTGATGTATGGGATGTTGGAATCAAGTTCGGCACGATTGGCGCAAAGAAAGATAACGTAACTTACGAAATCACAACATATCGAGCCGATTCCTACGAAAGTGATTCTCGAAAACCAGAAGTAAATTTTGGTGATTCCATCGAAGGCGATTTATTGCGTCGCGACTTTACGGTCAACGCGATGGCTATTGAATTAACAACATCCACTCCAGAATTTATTGATCCTCACAGCGGCGTCACAGATCTTTTGAAACGTGTATTACGTACGCCAAGTTCTCCCGAACTTTCTTTTTCTGACGACCCGCTTCGAATGTTGCGCGCCGCTCGTTTTGCAGCACAACTGGGATTCACCATTGACGAAGAAGTTCTTGTTGCGATGAAGTCGATGGCTGATCGACTTTCGATCATTTCTGCGGAACGGATTCGAGATGAGTTCATCAAGACCGTAATGTCGAGCGATCCCCGAGCTGGAATTACAACCTTGGTTGATACCGGCCTTTGCGAAAAATTCTTGCCGGAAATTCCAAAGTTACGTCTTGAGATTGATGAACACCACCACCACAAAGATGTATACGAACACACACTTACTGTTGTTGAACAATCAATTGCTCTCGAGGAGCGACTTGGCGGCCCCAATCTCGTTGCACGTTTAGCCGCCTTAATGCATGACGTTGGTAAACCAAAGACGCGCGCGCTGATTGATGGTGGTGGAGTCTCATTCCATCATCATGAAGTTGTGGGCGCTCGCATGACAAAAGAGCGGTTAAAAAAGCTCCGCTTTGATCACGATGTCGTAGAAGATGTATCTCAGTTAGTTTTCTTACACCTTCGTTTCCATGGATATGGCGATGGCGCATGGACAGATTCAGCAGTCCGCCGTTACGTGCGCGACGCGGGTGATTTGCTGACTCATCTCCACGTCCTTACTCGCGCGGATTGCACCACACGCAATCGTAAAAAGGCCGAAACGCTTGCCTCACATTACGACGGTCTAGAAAATCGCATCGCACAATTAATGGAACAGGAAGAGTTACTAAAAATCCGTCCTGATCTTGACGGTCATGCAATTATGAAATTACTTGGTATTCCTGCAGGCCCAAAGATTGGTAAGGCTTATGACTTCTTACTTGAACTCCGACTTGAACATGGCCCACTTGGCGAAGAGCGCGCAGAAGCAGAACTTCGCAAATGGTGGAATGAGAATCAGAACTAGAAGTCGCTATTGAATTTTTGTGGCCGCAAAACAACAAGAGCCACAAGAACATAAGCCGTTGCAATAAGCGCCGGCAACAAAGATGAAACTCCATCAGCCGGTAATACAAATGCGGCGATGATCGCGCCTGAAACAATTCCAGCGTTCACCATCACGTCGTAAACCGCGAAGACACGGCCACGGAATTCATCAGCAATCTTGGATTGCACTAACGCATCATTTGTAACCTTCACTCCTTGTCCGGCCATCCCCGCAAAGAATCCGGTTGCAACAAGGAAGAATTCATTCTGTTGGAGTGCTAGGAAAATCGGCAATACCGCACTCGCATAAAGCGAATATCGAATCCAGGCATGCCTTCCATATCGTTTCACTCCAAAAGGTGCGATTACTGCACCGATGGTGATTCCAATCCCCGCCACCGTTATTGCAAAAGCAAAACCAGCTAACCCAGCTTCTGGATCTGCGGGATTATTGAAAGTGTTGCGGTTTAGCAACAGCGCCATCAACGTTAAAGCAGTCAAACCACCACGTTGTACTGCTGTGGCGCTGATACCTAAGAAGCAATCTCGAATCGTTCGAAGGAAAACGAATCCATCAATCATCTCTTGATATGCCGCTTTCACGCTCTGCTTCTTAACTTCATGCGGAAGTGGCCCTAACTGATCTTTCTTGATGCGTAGCGCTAATAAACCGGCAATGAAGAAGCAGGCCGCGCTCATGGTCACCAAAATTCCGTCAGCTTGGTTGGCATCCACGCTTCCCTCAAGCAGACCGCGAATTCCAATTCCAATTCCGCCCCCAAGGACTACAAAGACTGTTCCTCCCGTAACTGCAGTTGCGTTAATGGAAACCAAAATATTTCTACCTTGGGTACCTGTTGTATCAAGCAAGAGTGGGAGTCCAGCAGATAAACCAGCCAAGATAAGTCGGTTCACACCAAATGCAACTAACACAAATATCGTGAGCTCAACTCCTGTTGCGCCATTGCGGATTAATCCGGCGATAAAGATAAGTGTGAAAGCTCGGAATAAATTAGAAAAGAGAATCACTCGTTGTCGAGATACCCGATCCAAAATCGTCCCAACGAATGGGCCCACTAAAGAATAAGGAAGTAACACGACAGCAAATGCGACTGCAGCAGATTGTGCATCAGGTTGTCGTTCAGGAGAGAAGAGCAAGAAAGAGGCGAGCGATGATTGAAATATTCCATCTGTGAGTTGTCCCATCCA
>CAZZMU010000107.1:0-2663 GCA_964655345.1 uncultured Clavibacter sp. | reverse complement strand
GATCAAACCGCTGAAGAAATCGCACGACCAATCTCTCAACTCCCACGAGTGGTCGCAACAATCGTTCCTTTTGATATCAACAAAATGATCTCTGGAAAAGCGCCGATTCAGCATTCACATGAAGTTGCCGAAGTTGAGACAAAGCAAGAAATTCCGGTCCGTGCGCAATCAGCATGGACCCAAAGCGCCGGTCCCATAAGTCACTACGAAGAGAAAGTGACTCCCATCGGAAAGATTTCCTGGCGCAAACGGGCACACGTCACAGGTCATGTGACGGCTATTCGTCCGGCTGCCATGGATTCTGCACCAACTCTTGAAGTAGAGATCTGGGATGAAACCGGTGGAGTGACGCTTCAATTCCTCGGTCGCCGTGAAATTGCCGGGCTTGAAGTTGGATCAATCATGATTGCCGAAGGTATGGTCGGCGAACAGAATGGCGCTCTCACGATCCTTAATCCTTCATATGAAATAAGGGTCTGATGATCAAGAAGATTCTTAATGTGAGCGCTGCGCGATGGTTCATTGTGGGTTCTGCGACATTCGTTATTGATACTGGTCTCTTCTTAACCGCTTTTCATCTAACGGGGATCGCAGTGATATCAAATCTTTTCTCAGGCACCATCGCCACAATTTTCAATTATTTCTCTCACTATCACTGGTCATTTTCTAGCGACCGGAGCCATAAACAATCTACCTTGATTTATCTGGTTTTCTTCTTTGTTTTCCTATTCTTGGGAACATCGCTAGTTTCATTCTTAATTCACTCTGGACTTCATCCGGTGCCGGCAAAAGTTGGAACCGCAGCATTTACTGCGCCGATAAGCTTTTTTATCATGAAGTTTGTGACATTCCGCAGAAGCGCACATGAAGCGTAGATTGGTCGTAATTCCAACCTATAACGAAGCTGGAAACATTAAATCTCTGATTGACCAGCTCTTCGCAACTATTCCAGAATGCGAAATTATGGTGGTTGATGATGGCTCACCTGACGGGACTGGTTTGATCTGCAGCGCGATTTCTAAGGAAAACAAAAAACTTCATCTCATTGAGCGCCACTCAAAAAGTGGTATGGGTAGCGCCTATCGCATGGCATTTATATGGGCTTTAGAGCAGAACTTCGACGAAGTAATCGAAATGGACGCTGATGGTTCGCATCAAGTTTCAGATTTGCTCCGGATGCTCGATACCAAAACAATGAATCCAGAAGTTGACCTGGTCATTGGAAGTCGATGGATAAGGGGTGGGAAGACCGTGAATTGGTCTCGCTCCCGAGAATTGCTCTCACGAATCGCAAATCGCTATGTACGAATTATGTTAGGCATGGGAATACATGATGCGACTGCCGGATTTCGAATTTACTCATCTCGAATTCTGCGCAAGATTGACCTAGGACATATCCGAAGTGAGGGTTACTCATTCCAAATTGAAATGACTCGAGCCGCATACAAAGCCGGCGCTGTGATTGTTGAAATTCCCATCACTTTTAAAGAACGTGAAAATGGAGTAAGTAAGATGTCGAAAAAAATCGTGCGAGAAGCAATCTTTCTTGTGACTGCATGGGGCGTGAAACGAGTTCTTCGGATCAAATAATTGGCGGTGGCGGTGGGATTTGAACCCACGGTTGAGTTTCCCCAACACGCGCTTTCGAGGCGCGCTCCTTAGGCCGCTCGGACACGCCACCGTGGGCGACTATACGCGAGGTTTCGAGAAGCTCTAATTTCTCTGTTCGACGAAGAATTCTTTTAGCAACGCTGCACACTCATCTTTGAGGACATCAGATATCACTTCAACTTTATGAAGTGCACGTGGATCACGAAGTAAGTCCCACATCGAGCCAGCTGCACCAGCCTTCTCATCCCATGCACCAAATACAACGCGTGGAATTCGAGACTGCATGATGGCTCCAGCACACATTGCGCACGGCTCAAGCGTCACAACCAAAGTGCATTCCTCAAGTCGCCATGATCCCAAAGATCGAGCCGCGGCCTTAATTGCAACAATTTCGGCGTGGCCAAGTGGATCTCTTAATAACTCACGTTGGTTATTTCCTAAAGCAATAATTTCGCCGTTTTTATTAAGCATCACGGCTCCAACCGGCACATCTCCACTAGCGGTTGCCCCAAAACGTGCGCGCTCGAGAGCGACGCGCATAGCGCGTTCGTAATCCATTTAGATTTTCTCTACCAATTCAACAAACTGGTCGCCGAAACCAATGCGCCGAGCAATTGCTTCAAGTTGTTCATCAGGAAACATTTCATCATCATCACAAATAACTTGTAACTCCATAGCATCTAATCCAAGGTCGCCAAAGATATTGAGATCGCCCGCAGGTTCATCAGCATCATCATCTTCCGGAAAATCAATATCGCTCAATTCGAGAACTTCTGCAGCGATTTCGTAATCGAGTGCAGTCATCACATCGCTAAGAACCATCTGCATTTTTGCGCCAATTTGGCGGATCACGATAAAGAATTGGTCATCGATAGATAACATCGCAATTGCGCCACCATCGACTTGTTGAGCGCGAAGCGCATCAAGAACTACGCCGATATCGGAAGTGGCATCATCGGGTAATTGTGAGGTTCTCCAGCGACCATCATCGCGCCATGCAAGAAGTGCAAACTCAAGGGTTTCGTCTTCCATCTCACACCTCCCCGCGCCAA
>CAZZMU010000106.1:0-2694 GCA_964655345.1 uncultured Clavibacter sp. | reverse complement strand
GCGACGATTCGAATTGTCTTTTTCAAAGTATTTCCTCCCGAGGGACCCATGGGTTCTCCATGAGTAACGTTGTAGGCGCACCCTATCTAGGGCACGCGGGCATTACCGAACGCGCCGTATAACGAATTGAACAACTTTCGCTACAAAAAGGATGAAAAAACCCAGAAAGTGAGGCAACCCTCAAGGAGTTGTTGAAACTTTTCCAGAGCGGATCGCCGAAATGGCTGCCCGTACCTGGGATTGAGACGCGCCTTGCCCTACGAAGTTCAGCGCTATGCCTCCATTTTTGACGGTGTATTCCCGGCCATAAATTCCATTTTTCTCATCGACAACGTCAATGATGGCACGATCCTCGAGCGCCGCAGAGACCAATTGCAGAATCGGTTTTGTCATCACTTTATTCACGGTTGCAAGGAGAATTTTCTGGGCGCCTGGAATTGAAGCGAAATATTGATCAGGCGCTTCTGCAATTACTCTAACTTTCCCTCCAAAGCCATCTAGCACGGTAGTAAGAACAGAGGAATCACCGTCCCACGTCGAATACACAACATCCACTTTTGCTAACGCGCTCTTGAGCGCTGAGATCTCATCAGGGTATGGAATGTTCACGATTTTTATTTTCTTTACTGTTGCACGTGCTCCCTTAGAAAAACTTGCAAATAACTCTGGCTCGCTCCCCACGAAACCTATAGATCCTCGTTTTGAATTTGATGCTGCTGCGACGCCTGCAAGGTATGCCCCATCAATTTCATTGAAGTAAATATTGGAAATATTCATCTGGCCCAAGCTCTTGTCGTTGATTAGTGCAAATTGAACGAGAGGAAACTCCATCGACACTCTTCGGACCGTCTCTCGATATCCCGCGCCAACGACGATAATCAACGTGTATCCATTCTTTGCTAAAAATCTAAGTCGCATCAAACGATCAACTGCAGTGCCCTCAGTTGGTACTTCTCTGACAAAAGGTTCGACCAATGAATACTTTTTCTTCGCAGCGCTCAATGCCTCGTGAACTGAGTCATTAAAAGAGTTATCGCCAAGAAAACCAATGTCGTAAGCAACCGCAACTTTTGGCGGGAGCTGCTCGACGCCCGAACTTGGACAGGCGCTCGAGGTTGCCATCAAAAGCGCTAAAACCAGCGCCTTTATTCTCATGGAAAATTCCTACTTTTTATATGGGACTAGACCGAGAGCGTTGTACACCTTTGCCAGGGTCGTCGCCGCTACTACTCGAGCTTTTTCGCTACCTACGTGAAGTATTTCAAGTAAAGCTTTTTCATCGGCAAGTAGCGCCTGAGTTTTGTCTCGAACGGGAGCGAAATATGACGTCACAACATCAGCGACTGCACCTTTGAAGTCGCCATATCCCTTGCCAGCAAACTCATTTTCGAGATCAGAAATGGAGCGACCGCTGAGGGCGGAGTGAATGGTGAGTAGATTAGAGATTCCAGGTTTTTCTTTCTCATCAAATCGAACTTCTTTACCTGCGTCGGTAACCGCGCTCTTAATCTTCTTCACATTCACATCTGTGGGATCAAGAATATCGATTACGCCGGAATTAGAGGCAGCCGATTTACTCATCTTTGCTGTTGGATCTTGTAGATCGTTGATTTTTGCTGCGCTCTTCAAGATATGCGCTTCCGGAATAGTGAAAGTTTCGCCATATCGAGAATTGAATCGCTGGCCGAGATCGCGGGTGAGTTCGATATGTTGGCGTTGATCTTCACCAACTGGGACTCGATGAGCTTGATACAACATGATGTCCGCGGCCTGAAGAATTGGATATGTAAACAAACCTACGTTTGTTCGATCGGTACCGCTTTTTTGAGATTTGTCTTTGAATTGTGTCATACGACTTGCTTCACCAAAGCCTGCAATACATTCGAGAACCCATGCCAATTGATTATGTTCTGCAAGATGAGATTGAATGAAGAGCGTGCACTTATTCGGGTCGACCCCAAGAGCAATAAGTTGAGCGGCAGCGGCGAGAGTTCTTTTACGCAATACGGCTGGTTCGTTCTCGACGGTTAGCGCATGTAAATCCACGACACAGTAGAAAGCGTCATGATCTTGTTGCAGATCAACCCACTGTTTTACCGCGCCGAGATAATTCCCTAAGTGGAATGAATCAGCTGTGGGTTGGATACCCGATAAGACCCGCTTCATTGGGTTATCTTCTCAATTCTCGGAAGTAGTTGTGCGCTGCGAGAGCAACAATGTTCCGACGCGTTTGCCCTCCATGCTCAACACTGTGAGCCGCACTCCCTCAAGATGCACCACATCGTTTATCTCTGGGATTCGACCGAGAGAATGCATCACATATCCACTGAGCGTCTCATACGGACCTTCGGGGATCTCAACGCCAGTTTGTTCCGCTAAATCTTCAAGTGAGATCAAGCCATCAATCTCGTAATCGCCAGTGCGAGATTGGTTGGAAACTTCCGACGTCTGTTCATCGTATTCATCGTGAATATCGCCAATAAGCGTCTCAACGAGATCTTCTAGGGTCACGATTCCATCAGTTCCACCATATTCATCGAGCACAATTGCGATTTGCTGACGTTGGGCTCGCATCTCAGAGAGCGCTGGAAGCACGCCCTTAGTACCAGGTAGATAAATGATTGGTCGGACTAAATCCATGATTGGAGTTGTGGTTCCAGAATATTCTGGATCCATCAAATCTCGGACGTGGAT
>CAZZMU010000105.1:0-2694 GCA_964655345.1 uncultured Clavibacter sp. | reverse complement strand
GATGACGGAATCATCACAGGACTTACCTACACCGATGTCAACGCGGTACTTCCCGCCAAAGCAATTCTTGCCGGAATTGCAGCGCTCTGCGCTCTGCTCTTCTTCGCAAATATTGTTCGTCGCTCGTGGGTATTGCCTGCCGCTGGCGTTGCTCTCCTTGGAATTTCATCCTTCTTAATCGCCGGTGTTTATCCCAGCTTGATTCAACAATTTCAAGTAAAGCCCAGCGAGTCATCTAAAGAAGCACCTTTTATTGAACGCAATATCGAGAATACCCGAGCAGCTTACGGACTCGATAAAGTAGAAGTTCGCGATTACTCAGCAACGATAGATACATCCGCGGGCCAACTATCAAAAGATGCTACGACAATCTCAAATATTCGCTTGATGGACCCCAATGTGCTTTCTGCAACTTTCCGTCAATTACAACAAATCAAGCCTTATTACACATTTAATGAGTCACTTGATATCGATCGCTACGTAATCGATGGCAAGACTCGAGATATGGTCGTTGCAGTTCGTGAAATCAATATTGAAGGAAACCCAAATCGAAACTGGATTAATGATCATCTGGTCTACACACATGGCTTCGGATTTGTTGGTTCTTACGGAAACACTCAAGATGTGGATGGCAAACCAGTATTTTCGGTAGGAGACATTCCTCCTAAGGGCGTGCTTGGTGATTTCCAACCTCGCATTTATTTCGGAGAAAACAACCCTGAGTATTCGATTATTGGTGGCACAACTGAAGGTAAAAAAGTCGAATTTGATTATCCCGATGATGCATCTGCCAATGGACAAAAGAACTACACCTACACTGGAAAAGGCGGAGTCCCCATGGGCTCCCTATTCTCACGTTTGCTCTTTGCGATTAAGTATCAAGAACAGCGAATCTTGTTATCTAATCTCATCAACGCAGATTCGAAAATTATTTTTGATCGCGTTCCTCGAGAACGAGTTGCAAAGGTCGCTCCATGGTTGAAACTCGATGGCGACCCATATCCCGCGATTATCGATAATCGAGTGATGTGGATTATTGATGGCTACACGACGAGCTCGGGGTATCCATATTCGCGCACTGTCGATGTTTCTGGAGCAACCACGGATGCGCTGAACATCAATACAAATCCATTAACTGCCGTCCCAAATTCGAAAATTAATTACATTCGTAACTCCGTTAAAGCTACCGTTGATGCTTACGATGGAACTGTCACCTTGTACGCATGGGATGAGAAAGATCCAGTTCTTGCTACCTGGATGAAGGCTTTCCCGAATATAGTTAAGAAGAAATCAGAAATGTCCGACGGACTGGTTTCGCATGTGCGTTACCCAGAGGACTTATTCCGAGTCCAACGCGATGTGCTCTCGCTGTATCACGTGAAAACCGCAAATGCTTTTTACGGCGGACAAGATTTTTGGCGAGTTCCTCGTGACCCATCCACGCTCGGCGCAAATGCTGGGGCACAGCCTCCTTATTACTACACTCTGCAACTTCCCGGCGAAAAGAAAGCTTCGTTCTCAATTACAACACCATTTGTACCTCGTGGTGGACGTGAGAATCTATCCGCTTTCGCAATCGTGAATTCGGATCCAGGTCCTGATTATGGAAAGTTCACAGTTCTTCAATTACAACGCTCGACGAATATCGCAGGACCGTCACAAGTAGCATCGAATTTTGAAGCTAACCCAACTGTTGCTCTGTCTTTGTCATTACTCCGTCAGGGTGGTTCTGATGTAGTACTTGGTAACTTGTTAACGCTACCCGTTGGCGGGGGATTGCTGTACGTCCAGCCAGTTTATGTACGCGCTACTGCGAATACAGCTGCATATCCACTTCTTCAGAAAGTTCTAGTTTCCTTCGGAGAAAAAATCGGATTCGATGACACACTTCAAGGCGCGTTAGATCAAGTCTTTGGTGGAAATTCGGGTAGCAATACCTCCACAACTCCATCAACAAGTGGCAGTAGCACAACTCAAAGTGGTTCAAATAAAGATCTTGCAAATGCGTTAGCGAGTGCTCAGCAAGCGCTCAGAGATGCACAAGCTGCTCTCGCAAAAGGTGATTTCACTGCTTACGGTAAAGCGCAAGATCGTTTGAAAGCTGCGATAGAAGCTGCTGTTTCAGCGCAGAATCGTTAATCGTTTTTGCGTAATTGCGTTCAAGCCCTACGATTGGGGCAACCGACGCGGGGTGGAGCAGCTCGGTAGCTCGCTGGGCTCATAACCCAGAGGTCGTAGGTTCAAATCCTGCCCCCGCTACTTCACTGAAAGTGCGCCTAATGAAGAGGGCGCACTTTTTCATTATTCGGACTTCTTCTTCGGATCAGACATACGACCGGCATGACCGATCGCCGATGGGTCACGTTGTGACTTTATCAAGCTGGCAACTGTTGAAACCAAAAGAATCATTCCGATAACTGCCAACGAAGCATTAGTAGAAATCTTTGGAATAGATTCCCATTCTTTATGGGCCCAAACGCCAATTAGCTTTATGCCGATAAAGATCAAAATAAAAGCCAATCCCATCGAGAGATATATCAGTTTGTTGACCAGATTCTTGATTAAGAAATAAAGCGCACGAAGTCCCAACAGCGCAAAAGCATTTGCCGCAAAGACAAGGAACGGCTCTTCGGTAACCCCAAATGTGGCGGGGATTGAATCGAGAGCAAAGAGAAGGTCTGTTGCGCCAATTGC
>CAZZMU010000104.1:0-2727 GCA_964655345.1 uncultured Clavibacter sp. | reverse complement strand
CTCTCTTGTTGAGACATAAGTGTAAAAGCGGCGGTTCGCGCTAGGAATGTAACTCTCTCTACGAGATTACGACGCATCATTGATGCAGCAACTAAGCGCGGACCGTCATGTATTTCACAAACAAATGTGAGCACTCCATCTTCAAATGAAACGCACGTAGCAGCACCTTGGATTTCTGATCCGATTCCAACTGATTCATGGACTTCTAATTCGATATCAGCAAGATATGTTGATTCACCATTATCAAGGAATTCAGCTAGCGCCGAATTACAAGCGCTTTCCATGAGAGTAACTAAGAAGCTAGTAGAGAGAATCGGCATATCACCGCTTCCATGGGCCAATGCAGTATCGCCTGGACGCACGACCATTTGTGAAATCCCGACGGCGCCTACGACTGATTCGGCCTGCATGGGCAATTAACCTAGCAGGATGATTGCTAGTTAGAAGGGAAAGTCCCTTCGTATTTCGCGAGAAGTCTCGATTTCAATTTGGGTTTCACCATCAATAGTGATTTCAGTCCGGCGGTATTGCGTGATTATTTCGGTTTGGGCGTATCCCGCAAGTTCTTGAATTTGGAGTTCATGTAATTGGTGCGCGATGCGTTCCTGCAAAGTCGATGGGGCAGTCTCGCAGCAAGATCTAGTTAGAAGTGTTCTGATGAGATTGAGTGCACGGCGTTCAGTCTCCATCTGCGCACGACAGCCTTCGCATTCTTGTAAGTGGAAGGCAATATCATTAAAAGTAGCCGAATCCTCAATTTCGTTATCAATGAACAGAACGAGCGATTCGCGACAGTTTTCGCAAGAACTCATTGCGAGCCACCTTTCACGTATCCACGTTCGCGGGCATAGTCAGTTAATTTCTCACGTAATTGTTTACGACCACGGTGCAGACGCGACATCACAGTTCCAGATGGAACACCGACAATTTCTGCGATTTCCTTATATGAAAACCCTTCTACGTCCGCTAAATAAACTGCCATTCTGAATTCTTCAGGAATTTCAGCAAGCGCTCGTTTGATGTCGCTGTCAGGGAGATTCTCCAGCACTACATCTTCTGTGGATTTACCTTGATCACTCGTATGGGACGCCGCTTCTGCAATCTGCCAATCTTCCATTTCGGAATCTGAGGTTTGTGGACGGCGTTGATCTTTGCGATACGTATTTATAAATGTTGTTGTTAAGACTCGATAGAGCCAAGCCTTGAGATTTGTTCCCGGTTCAAATTGATGGAATGAGGTGTAGGCCTTTGCGTAAGTGTCTTGGACAAGATCTTGAGCATCTTCTGGATTCCTGGTGTATCGAAGAGCAGCAGCGTAAAGCTGATTCATATACTGCAGGGCGTCTCTTTCAAATCTTTTCTTTCGCTCTGCAGCACTCTCTTTTTCGCGATCGACGCGAACCAACTCTCCAGCGCTGCTGGAGTCCGGAGTTGAGATTTCGGTTGGCATTGAAACCAAGGTTATCGCCACAGCCCTCTAACCCGCATTTCGCACGCATTATTCCCAGCGTGACAAAGGTCTGATTAAAAGAGCGTCTCTGGCTCCCCCAGCTCTATGGGAGCTATAAGTTCCGCCCCGTTGTTGCGGATTGAATTCACAAGTGTGGAGACCGGCCAATAACGCAGATGTGCATCAGGATCTGGGACCTGCATTAAAGATCGAATTTCCTCAACATCATTAACCTTGGAATCCATCCATGCGCCCCAACGGTCACGTGGCAAGAAAAGTGGCATTCGATTATGTACTTTTGCAAGATCTCCTACAGCATCCCGAGTGATGATTGCGACGCTATCGCGTATCTCTCCTTCTGGCGAAATCCAGCGATCAAAGATTCCCGCGAATGCTAAAAGTCGCTCATCATCTCGCGAGATAAAGACTGGTTGTTTTGTTTTGTATCTGCCTAACTCTGTTGCCCATTCATAGTAACCCGTTGCCGGAACTAAACAACGACTTTGTCGAAAAGCGGTTCGGAAAGTTGGTTTCTCATGAACTGATTCTGATCGCGCATTAATTGCTTGCGATTGACTTCGAAGTGCATCGCTTGAATTTTTACTCCATGGCGCGATGAGGCCCCACGATGCAATCTTGATTTCTTGGTTCTTCACGATGTAAATATCTTGCGTGGGTTTGATATTCCAATCAACAGGAAGTGTGCGATCGGGTTCAGCAGAAGTCGAGAATTCTTCTGCGATATCGGTGAGCATCGCTGAGAGGGCAAATCGGCCGCACATACTCCTAATCTAATCTCTCACCACATCATCTAGACTCGGCCATATGTGGCGCGCACCGTTTCGAGGCTCAAAGCCAGTGCATGCCACCATCACAATCCCCGGCTCAAAATCAGTCACCAATCGCGCTTTGATTCTTAGCGCTCTTGCATCGTCACCATCGATTTTACGAAGACCGCTCCGCTCTCGTGATACTGAATTGATGGCACAAGGGTTGCGTTCTTTAGGAGTCGGAATCGCCGAAAGCCACGCCGACAATGGCGATGAATTGTGGACAATTACACCTGGACCACTTTTTGGCCCTACTTCTATAGATGTCGGTAACGCTGGAACTGTAATGCGATTTCTTCCGCCTCTTGCCGCTCTTGCTCAAGGGTTGGTTAATTTTGACGGAGATCCTCGTTCACACGAACGGCCATTAGGACCAGTTATTTCTGCTCTTGAAGATCTTGGAGTAACAATCGATCATAAGAATCGTTTTGCACTTCCTTTAACCAT
>CAZZMU010000103.1:0-2728 GCA_964655345.1 uncultured Clavibacter sp. | reverse complement strand
GCCTATTTCACAACCGATGTCCCAGATCCCAATGATTACGTCAACTCACAAGCAACCATCATTCAATATTCCAACGGTGATGAAGTTGGAAGGATCGGCGCACAAAATCGCACCATCATTCCGTTGGCAAAAATTCCGCTCGATTTACGGCACGCAGTTTTAGCGGCCGAAGATAAAGGCTTTTATTCGCAAGGCGCATTCAATCCCATAGCTATTCTGCGTGGCGCAATCAATACTGCGCTCGGCCGTGGGCTTCAGGGTGGATCCACCATCACACAGCAATATGCCAAGACTGCTTTCTTAACTCCAGACCGCACCATCAAACGTAAAATTATTGAATTGATCATTGCTATTAAATTAGAGAATCAATTAAGCAAAGATCAGATCTTTGAAAACTATTTAAACACCATCTATTTTGGCCGCGGCGCTTATGGCGTTGAAACCGGAGCCCAGGTTTATTTTGGGCGCAGCGCGGATCAACTCACAATCCCACAAGCTGCGGTTCTCGCCTCTATTTTGCGCTCTCCTGGGTACTACGACCCAGATTATCGCGATGGAAATAAAGAGCGACTTGAAGCGCGCTATAAATACGTCATCAATAACATGCTCGACGAAAAATGGTTAAGCAACGATGATGCGCAGCGCTATCTCAAAAAAGTTCCCACGATTCGTCCACGACTTTCAACCGGACAACTTGCGGGAAATAAAGGCCACTTAATCGAAGCGGTTCGTAAAGAACTTAATTCCCTCGGGTTTCCTGATGAACAATTAATGATTGGTGGATTGATTGTCCAAACCACGCTCGATAAAGATGCTCAAGTGGCGGCAGAAGCTGCAGTGTTTAGCCAAGCGCCAAAGAAAGCGCCTGACAATCTTCATATCGGCATGGTTTCGATTCGACCCGGAACTGGCGAAATTGTTGCGATGTATGGCGGTAAGGATTACTTGCAACGCCAACTTAATGACGCCACACAAGGAATCACTCAAGCCGGCTCCACCTTCAAACCGTTTGCGCTTATAGCAGCGCTAGAACAAGGTATTTCGCTGGCTTCAATCTGGAATGGCGATGGGCCAAAGATTTTTGATGATGGAATTGGTCGACCATACGAAGTTTCAAATTACGGCGATAAATCGTTCGGTGATCTCTCGCTATTAAAAGCCACTGCATCATCAATCAACACAATTTATGTCCCGCTTGGAATGAAAGTCGGAACCGATAAAGTCATTGATGCTGCGCGTCGTGCTGGAATTCCTGAGAACATCGCAATGGTTTCTACTCCATCAGTCGTACTTGGAGTCGCCAGCCCGCGCGTTATCGATGTTGCTAACTCCTTCGCTACTTTCGCTGCTAACGGCGTCCGCGCTAAACCATTCATGGTGAAAGAAGTGTTGGGCGCTAATAAAGGCGTTCTCTATCAAGCCCGCGTTGAAACCGAACAGGTTTTTGATGAGGCCGTGATGGCAGATTTGAATTATGCACTTGGCGAAGTTGTGCGCGCAGGAACTGCATCATCAGCGCTCCGTGATTTTGGTAGACCTGCAGCTGGTAAAACCGGTACATCCCAATCCAATGCTTCTGCATGGTTCTCCGGATACACCCCACAACTTGCAACTTCAATTGCCTTTTATCGCGATGATGCGACGCAATCACTTAATGGAATTGGTGGACTTAATTCCGTTACTGGTGGAAGTTTCCCAGCTCGAATTTGGAACGCATATATGAAAGCAGCGCTAAAAGGACAACCGGAACTTGATTTCGCTCCACCATCACATATTGGTGGTATGGATCCAGTCAAACTTCCTGATCCTGTCCCCACCATCGCTCCTTCTGCGGCGGCAGCCTGGTGTCAGACTGCCGACCTTGAAGGAACTAATAAAGATCTCAAAGACTTCTGCGAAAAAGCGTTAAAGAAGTATCTCTCTAAATAATGACTATCAACAAAAGTCTGCGCATTGCATTAATCGTCACTCTCATTGCAACGATACTTTCTTTTGCAAAGTTCAATCATTGCCGTGGATCGGGTTGGGGCAGCCCCGATGTCTATATCCATATGTGTTATTCCGATATCTCCGCGCTCTATGGAGCCCGAGAAATCAACACAGATCGCTGGCCATACGCATCATCCGATAATTCTGTGGAATATCCAGTACTCACCGGGATCGTTATGTGGGCCACCGGATTACTTATCGACGATCCAAACGGATACAAAATATATTTTGATCTCAACATTGCGCTGATCATTGCGCTGCTGTTTGCTTCAGTATTTGTTTTGTGGCGACTTAAGCCTGAATTCACACCACTTTTCCCTATTGCTCCCGCAGTATTTGGTTCGCTCTTTATTAATTGGGATATCTACGCCGTTCTTTTTGCTTTACTCTCTTTATATTTCTTCCACAATAACAAGTTCGATCTTTCTGCGCTCTTTATGGGTATTGCAATTTCTACCAAGTTCTATCCCGGAGTTATGCTTTTCGGCATCGCGCTCATATTCTGGAATCAGAAAAACTTCACAAAACTCATTCGCTATCTCTTAATCACCATTGCTTCTTGGCTAGTAATTAATCTTCCTATTGCAATGGGTAATTACGAAGGCTGGTTCCGTTTCTTCAAACTTAATATCGAACGCAATAGCGATCTTGGTTCAATCTGGTACGCAATCGCACTTTTGAAACTCCCTAGTGGAAACATCAATAATCTTACGATTGTCATCTTTCTTATCGCGCTCAC
>CAZZMU010000102.1:0-2733 GCA_964655345.1 uncultured Clavibacter sp. | reverse complement strand
AAGGTAATCGCGATTCTCGATTGGGGGCCTTAAGAGCAGGGGGCAACGGTAGCCGTAGGCGGTCATTTTTGAAAAATTTGTGGATAACCCCTTGCTTTTCGTAGGGTGAGGGCTTACTTTCCGCCTCTATCCACAGGCTCCCTCGCTTTTCGGGGGTTTTTGGGTCGAAACAAGGCTAAAGTCAAAGTTTAGACCACAGCCTGTGGATAACTTTGTGGATTTCTTACTGAAAGAGGAGATATGTCCTTAACTGATACAGGTGTGATTGAGGAAGATCTCCAAGCTTTGTGGAGTGGGGTCGTCAATTCCGTCTCGCACGACTCCCCACAAAATCGAGCCTTCCTCACCCTCACCAAACCACTGGGTTTATTGAAGGGAGAGGGTGGCTCAAACCTTTTGCTCGCCGCACCCAATCTCTTTGCGAAAGAAGTTTTAGAGAGTCGCCTTCGCTCCACTCTTAATGACGCACTCTCGGCAAAAATGGGCGAGAAGATCAATATTGCGGTCACTATTGATGAATCACTTGATATTCCCCAAGCAGATCCTGAAATTGTGGAGGTTGAATTTGAGGCTCCCCGCGCTGGCACAGGTCGCCAGGAAGCCCCAGTAAAGAGCGTTGAGCCCTCACAACTCAACCCACGTTACATCTTTGAGACTTTTGTTATTGGTGCCTCAAATCGATTTGCTCATGCCGCTGCTGTCGCAGTCGCAGAAGCGCCAGCCAAGGCATACAACCCGCTTTTTATTTATGGTGAATCTGGTCTAGGTAAAACACATTTACTTCACGCGATTGGTGCTTACGCAAAAGAACTTTATGGAAGTGTTCGAGTTCGATATGTTTCATCAGAAGAATTCACAAATGATTTTATTAATTCAATCCGTGATGATAAATCTTCAAATTTCCAGCGTAGATACCGTGATTTAGATGTGCTTCTAGTTGATGACATTCAGTTCTTGGAAAATAAAGAACGTACTCAAGAAGAGTTCTTCCATACTTTTAATACTTTATATAACGCTAATAAACAGATTGTGATTTCTAGTGATCGTCCTCCAAAACAATTAACAACTCTTGAAGATCGTCTTCGTTCTCGATTTGAATGGGGATTAATCACAGATATCCAACCGCCTGAATTAGAAACACGTATTGCGATTCTTCGAAAGAAGGCTGCGCAAGACAAATTGAATGCGCCTGATGATGTTTTGGAATATATCGCTTCGAAAATTTCTACCAACATTCGCGAGTTAGAAGGTGCGTTAATTCGTGTAACTGCGTTCGCTTCGTTGAACCGCCAACCTGTTGATATGAATCTTGCTGAGATTGTGTTGAAAGATCTCATTCCAGATGATTCAGCTCCAGAAATCACCGCGAATTTGATTATGGCCCAGACTGCTGCTTACTTCAGTCTCACTCTTGATGATCTTTGTGGAACGTCTCGCTCGCGCGTGCTTGTAAACGCGCGACAGATCGCAATGTATTTGTGCCGTGAAATGACTGAATTATCTCTTCCAAAAATTGGCCAAACTTTTGGCGGCCGCGATCACACAACTGTGATGCATGCTGATCGAAAGGTTCGCCAGTTAATGGCTGAGCGCAGATCTATCTTTAATCAGGTATCTGAGCTCACAAACCGGATAAAACTGCAGGCCAAGGCCTAAACCCTGTTATCGACAGTGGTTGGGGATAACCTGTGGATATCTGTGGATAATCTGTTGGTAAAGGGCGGGGTAAACCAAACCTCTTTTTTTCACCAAAGGATCCCCACAGGAAACACACAACGTTACACACATAAAAAGGTGGTGGAAGTGGACAGAAATTCTCGGTTGAACTGGGGTTTTCTTACTTCTCCACAATTACAACCTTTGGTTACTACGAATAGTTCTATAGATATACAACCAGGTGTGCGCGAACCGCGCGTTACTTCTGTAGTTCGAGACAAGTTAGGCTCACAGATATGAAGTTTGTTGTCGATAGCTCCACCCTCACAGACAGTGTTAATTGGGTTTCAAGGAGTCTTTCAACCCGACCCATTATGACCGCGTTACTAGGAATCGTTATTGATGTAAGTAACGATGTCACTCTAAGCGCATCTGATTTGGAAACCTCAGCCAAATCTTCTTTCACTGCTGACATAAAAGAAAAAGGGCGAGTTCTAGTTCCTGGAAGATTATTAGCAGAAATATCCAGAGCCCTTCCAAATAAACCAGTCTCTTTTAATCTTGACGGAAGCCGAGTGTTGGTAACTGCCGGAACAGCAAAATTCACACTTCCAACACTTCCTATCAATGAATATCCCAACCTCCCCACAATGCCGGAAACTTCAGGACAGATCGCAAGCGACGTATTCGCAACAGCAGTAAATCAAGTAGCTGTAGCCGCAGGACGTGACGACTCACTACCAACATTGACCGGAATTCATGTCGACATCAACAAAGAAACTATTACATTTGCTGCCACAGACCGCTACCGTCTAGCGGTTCGCGAAATTAATTGGACACCAAACAACCCAGAAGAAGCCACCACAGCTTTGTTGCGCGCTCGCACTTTAGCCGATGCCGCCAAAACAATTTCTTCAACCAAAAACATCTCATTTGCTGTAGCGCCCTCAACTTCCAACGAACGCCTCATCGGCTTCACAACCGAACAAAAATCAATGACTTCTCGCCAACTCGACGGCACATTCCCGCCATACCGCCACCTACTCCCTTCAGAAAGTATCGCCACCGCTGTTATCG
>CAZZMU010000101.1:0-2754 GCA_964655345.1 uncultured Clavibacter sp. | reverse complement strand
CGAGCACTGTTGTTGTAAGAAGATCATCAGCACGGCCGTGAGCGATGCGAGCAATGACATCCGCTGTTGCCGGAGCTACGATGATGAGATCGCTTCGCTCAGCTAATGAAACGTGAGAAACGGAGTCGGCGTTCTCCCACACAGTCGTCGCAACGGGACGACCGGAAAGCGCCTCCCACGTTGACTTGCCAACAAAGTTAAGACTTGACTCAGTAGGAATCACGGTCACGCAAAAGCCTGAATCTTGAAGGCGACGAAGTAATTCGCAAGATTTATAGGCTGCGATTCCGGCGCTAACGCCGAGAACAACCTCGCGACCGCGCGGGAAAGTAATGGGTGCGCCAGTCATGGCAATTCCTAGTTTTGTGGTTCGAGATTTTCTATCGTGAGTAGACCATCATTAATCTCACGCATCGCAATAGAGAGCGGCTTCTCGTGAACATGAGTTTCCACCAATGGACCAACGTATTCCAGGAGTCCTTCACCTAACTGGGAGTAATACGCGTTAATCTGTCGAGCACGCTTAGCGGCATACAGCACGAGCGAATATTTTGAACCGCTCTTATCGAGCAATTCGTCAATCGGCGGATTAGTGATTCCATCCAGCGTGGCCACAAAGTCTCCTTCAGCAGTTTTTTCTCTTACGAAGCCGCTAAGGATACCAGCGCATCGATAACTTCATCGACTCGATGATTGGTGACGATATGGTCGAATTCATGCGCGGCCGCCATCTCGGCCCTTGCTAGCGCCAGTCGGGCCGCGATTCGCTCAGGAGAATCAGTGCCACGGTTCGTGATGCGAGCTTCCAGCTCGGACATCGAGGGCGGATGCAGAAAGACCATCATCGCTTCAGGCATAGCTTTCTTAACTTGGCGGGCGCCCTCAATCTCAATTTCAAGCAGAACATCTTTCCCTGCTTCTAGAGCTGCTAGAACGGGAGCGCGTGGCGTTCCGTATCGTGCGCCGGCAAAATCAGCCCATTCCAAGAAGACTTTGTCATTAATCATCTCTTGAAACTCATCACGGGTCACAAAATGGTAAGCAACACCATCGACTTCACCATTTCTGGGCAATCGCGTCGTTGCCGAAACTGAAAAATAGAAATGATCGCGCTTCTTTAGTTCGCTAACAATTGTGCTCTTTCCAACCCCACCTGGTCCTGATAAGACAATGAGTTTTCCTCTTTTTGTCATCGCGCTTCTACTTCCTTCAAAATCTTTCTCAGGCTTTCGTATTGACTACGTCCAACGCCTTGCACGCGTCGCGCAGATGAAATGCCTGCCCGCTCTAAGATCGCGGCAGCCCTAATTTCGCCACATCCTGGAAGCGACTGAAGCAGTTCTTTCACTCTCATTTTCTTTATCGCTTCGTCAGTACTATGAAAAGCTTCTAGCCAGTGACGAACACCTGTTTTTATCTCAGCCTTAAATTGGGCACGAACTTTTCGTGAATGAGCAGCTTTCGCCAGCGCTGCTCTACGTTCTTCCAATGTTAGTTTTGGAGGCGCTCCCATGGCGTCATTAAAGCAAGTTATAGAAGAGAGCTCCTAATTTCTTCAGCGGCCTTTCCTGGATTTGGCGCCTGCGTAATGGGTCTTCCAATTACCACGAAATTAGCGCCCTGAGAAATCGCTTCATTCGGCGACATGACTCGACTCTGGTCCCCTTTATCTGAACCACGAGGTCGTACCCCAGGGGTAATGATTGTGACGTGCGAACCTAACTCGCTTCGCAATAGCGCAGCTTCATGGGGCGAACAAACAATAGATCGCGCTCCATACTCGATTGCGCGGCGGCCGAGCGCTAACGCAAGCCCCTGTGGATCATCAGGTAATCCAATTGCGGCTAACTCTCTCTCATCTAGCGAAGTGAGGACTGTTACCGCGGTGATCGATGTTGTAGGTAAAGCGGTTACCGCTGCTTTGATCATCGCACCACCACCTGCTGCGTGTACGGTCAAGAATCTTGGCTGCAGTTCGGAGATACTTGAAGCAGCTCCTGAAACAGTGTTCGGTATATCGTGCAATTTGAGATCTAAGAATATATCGATTTCGGGAAAACGCTGAGTGATGTTGGAAACCCCAGATTTCCCATGTGCGAGATAGAACTCAAGTCCCAATTTATAAATAGAAATTGAATTCAAAGTTTGTTCTACTAGAGAAAAGGCGCTATTTATATCGTCTACATCTAACGCTAGAATGATGGGCGATCTATCACTCATGAGCTCTCCCAATCGCTTCAGTAACTGAGCTGAAACCACGTTCCTTTAATAGCTCCATCAACTCATCTCTTACTTTGATTGGAGCAGTCGGGTTACCAAAATTTGCCGTTCCAATGGAAACAGCGCTTGCTCCAGCAAGAATGAATTCGAGTGCGTCGCGACCATTTGCAATCCCTCCCATACCGAGAATTGGGGTATTCGGGAGCGCGGCGTGAACTTGGTACACAGCTCGTACCGCAACTGGTCTGATCGCAGGACCAGAAAGTCCCCCAGTCTTTCCAGCCAATTTCGGTCTCATGGCATCAATATCGATCGCCATTCCCAGAAGAGTATTGATGAGAGCAAGTCCATCGGCGCCAGCGCTGACTACTTCCTTTGCGATTGCAACAATATCTGTGACATCGGGTGAGAGTTTTACGATGATCGGCAACTCTCCTCCGATATTACGTCTCACAGATTCAACTACCGCTTTAGAGGCGAGCGGGTCGCAAGCGAAAACCAATCCTCTGTTCTCCACATTTGGACATGAGATAT
>CAZZMU010000100.1:0-2786 GCA_964655345.1 uncultured Clavibacter sp. | reverse complement strand
GGCTAGCGTCCGTAAGTCGTGAATTGCTGAAAGAGGGTACGCACGTGCGCGAGCGCGAAGTTCTAGATCGTATTCGTGCGATATTTGATGCCACGCGGATATCAGCTGATACGGCCGGAAAAGTCATTGTTGGTAATGGTGATGACGGAGCAGTCTTGCAACTTTCCGAAAAGACAGTTCTTTCTACCGATATGTCGGTTGAAGGAATACATTTTCGTACCGCCTGGAGTTCACCTGAAGAGATTGGTAGAAAAATCACAGCAGCAAATCTTGCTGACATTTGCGCCATGGGTGGCTGGCCAGAATTCCTTCTCGTATCTGTGGCGTTCCCATCTCGTTACTTGAATTCACTGGAGAAATTGGCCGAAGGTATTGCCAAAGAAGCCGAGAAGGTTGGCGCTCGAGTTGTTGGCGGCGATCTATCGCAGGGGCCAGAGTTAGTTATCTCAATTACTGCGATTGGTAAAACTTCACAACCGATATTGCGATCGGGTGCCAAAGTTGGCGATGTCGTCGTTGTTTCGCATTTACCAGGATATTCAGCAGCCGGCCTCTTGCTACTCGGTCAAGGTAACGAAATAAAAAATGAATTAGAAGTTCGTGCCGTCGAAGCGCATTGCGCTCCATCATTGGATTATGCAAGATATCGAAACGCTTGTGGCCATCTCAATTCAGCAACCGATATCAGCGATGGGCTAATTGTGGATGCATCGCATATCGCATCGGCTAGTAATGTAGCAATCGAACTCGATACGTCGAAGTTGAAGGCACAAGAAGACTTTGAAAAATTACAAGCTTTATGCGGCGATAAGAATCAGGCGCTGGATATGGTTTTAACCGGGGGAGAAGATCACGTACTTCTCGGAACTACGAACTCACCGGCTCAATTGGCTGGTTTTATTGAAATTGGACGAGTGATTGCCGGACATGGGATATATGTAGATGGCACCAAACGTGATGGAGAAACGGGATACCAACATAGTTGGTAGAAAAATTTGGTTCGGAGCCAGAGAGCTAAACGTTATTTAACGTGCGACTTTTCCGGCCTTGAGGCAGGAAGTGCAGACATTTTGACGCTTTGTGTAGCCGTTCACCAAGGTGCGGATGCGCTGAATATTCGGGTTCCAGCGACGACGGGTACGACGGTTTGAGTGTGACACGTTGTTACCAAAGCTTGGTCCCTTGCCACAGATTTCGCATACTGATGCCACGTTCGTACTCCTTGATTTGTTGCGACTTGAACTTGCGGGCGCAAGATTAGCCTCAAATGCGTGCGTTGCGCCAATTCGGAACGCATTTGAGCGGGAAACGCAGGGTTTATCGCCCCAATCCGAGCCAGATTTTCCATGCTTTCGGAGAGAATGAAGCATGGCAAAGTTGGAGACCAGACTCTTATCAATTATTGGGGATAAGACTGCCAAAGTTCTTCACGAGCACTTTGAGATTTCAACTGTGGGAGATTTGTTGCGTCATTACCCTCGCCGATACGTAGTGCGAGGAGAACTTACCGATATTGAATCTTTAAATGAGGGCGAAGAAGTCACAATATTTGCCAAAGTCGAAAGCACGAAAGTACGTCGTATTCCTGGTCGAAAAGGTGCGATTGTTGAAACGATTGTCACTGACGGACGAGCTAAGTTGATTCTTACTTTCTTTAATCAAGCTTGGAGAGAGAAAGATCTACGCGAAGGTAGACAAGGACTCTTTGCTGGAAAAGTCGGAAGCTTCAAAGGTAAACGTCAATTGGCACATCCGGATTATTTATTGATACCTGATGGCGAGAGCGTTGATTCAGCAATCGGTGATTTCGCTGGGCGCTTTCTTCCTGTGTATCCAGCAACTGCAAAATTACCATCATGGAAGATTGCTCAATGCGTGCGATTGGCTCTCGATTCTTTAGAAGAGCTGATGGATTACCTGCCACGCACTCTTCTCGACGAACTACATTTCCCAAGTTTCATGGAAGCGCTACGGGAGGTTCATAATCCTTCAAGCGCTGAATCAGCAGAGATCGCACGAAAACGATTGACTTTCGATGAAGCGCTATTGCTCCAACTTTTCCTCGTTTTAAGGCGCAATGAGGTTCGCGCAGCAACGACAAAAATGCGCGCCCCTCGCGAAGGTGGCCTACTGGAAGCCTTTGATTCACGCATTCCATTTGATCTTACTGCGGGACAAAAATTTGTGTGGAACGAGATCGTAAATGATTTAACAAGCACACATCCCATGTACCGACTTCTTCAAGGAGATGTTGGCTCAGGTAAAACGATTATTGCATTACGTGCCATGTTGGCAGTTGTTGATTCGGGTGGCCAGGCAGCGCTTCTGGCCCCAACGGAAGTGTTAGCACAGCAACATCATCGAAACTTCAAAGAACTTCTAGGTGATTTAGCAGAAGGCGGAATGTTGGGTGGCGCAACCCAAGGAACCAACATTTCTTTACTGACTGGATCGATGCACGCATCAGAAAAGCGCGAGACGCTTGCGAGAATCGCTTCGGGAGAAACCGGTATCGTCGTAGGAACTCATGCGTTGTTAGAGGATCGAGTTTCGTTTCATGATCTCGGGTTAATCGTTGTTGATGAACAGCATCGTTTTGGTGTGGAGCAGCGGGATGCGCTTCGCGAGCGAGCGACACAACCGCCTCACGTTCTTGTTATGACTGCAACGCCAATCCCAAGAACTGTGGCAATGACAATTTTTGGTGATTTAGATGTTTCGACGTTGCGTGAACTTCCGCTGGGACGATCACCGATAACCACCCACGTAGTGACTGCTTTTACAAA
>CAZZMU010000099.1:0-2890 GCA_964655345.1 uncultured Clavibacter sp. | reverse complement strand
AAGTATTTGGCCCTGTTTTTGTTTCTATCCCTTAAACTCGCAATATGAATACGAGCTATGAGACGCGGCTCGCTTATCTAAAGAAGTGTCATGCAGGGTCACTAGGTTTCTATAAAAACATTCCCGGCGCACTCAATATCAAGGGTGATGGATGGGAACTATTTTCAAGTGATTCCCGATTTGCAATGTTGAATGGGGTGATCATCCATAGTTCTCGAAAAGGTCTCGCTGATGAAGTAATGGAAACTCTCGATAAAAATAAGGTTTCTTCTGATATTCGTTTAGTTGGACCAGGTATTTCGCAACTGAGTTCACTCTCGGAGCATGGCTATAAGAACTTAGGTTCAACGCCTTTCATGATGTGGAGCGCTGATAATTCTCTTGATGGCTTCAATCTTCGAACTCAACTGACCGTGCAGCGTCTTGATCAAAGTTATATCGACACTGCCTCATCGATCTACATGGACGTTTATGGCATGTCCGAGGAAGTCGTCCGGGATATGACAAGAATGTTCTGCGTGAGCGAAAACGATCACACTTATGGTCTCTTTAAGGATAGCGAAATGGTCTCCGTAGTAACGGCAATGGTTTATGAAAACTCAGTTGGAGTCTGGAATATGGGTACGCCAACTAAGCATCAAAAAAATGGATATGGAAAAGAACTTCTTTCCTATGTTATGAAAAGTCATAAAAATACGGGAGCAGAAGAATTCTTCCTTTACGCGAGTTCAGCCGGGAAGTTTCTCTATGACAAATGTGGCTGGATCACTCTTGATTACTGGCCGTACCTTTCAAAGTCTTAACGTTCTAAAGTTGTACTTTGACTTGTATTAACTTGTTATGAATTAACTACGAGATTTTCGTGCGAGTTTCCAGTGATAGAGATATATCGGACCCGCTATAACTAATGTAGTCAGCGAATTCACTACACTTTTAATTGCTTGCCTTTGATTTTGATCCGCAAGATTCTTCTTTACTTGCTCTGCACTCAGACTAGAATCCTTGGGGACACTGTAAGGATCAAAATAGCCGGCATCTGGCCAGACCGAATCAACGATGCTTCGAACTAAACTCACAAGAGCAAAAAGACAGATTAAGACAGTAATTAAACAGATCGCATAGATATAAAGCGAATACCAATCAAATCTGTCTGAGCTACCTCCGCGGTTTACTTTGAGGACTGACTCTTTATCTACGTCTTGATAATTGCGAGTAGCTCTCGAGCTACTTGAAGAAATGCTCGCGGAAGCCCTCTTGCCTGAATTTTTTTGAGAGCTCTTTTGGCCGCGTGCCCGTGATTGATTCGCCATGGAACAAGTATGCCCCTTCAAACTCCATTTTCTTCCAATTCAATCCGATATTACAATCGGAGTATGAACGCCAAAATCATCCTGTACTACGGCTTCGCGCCAGTGACCGATCCTGAGGCGGTTCGACTTTGGCAATCGACTCTCTGTCAATCACTTGATCTCAAGGGCCGTATTTTGATTTCGCAGCATGGAATCAACGGAACTCTCGGTGGGGAATTAAAAAATCTTAAACGTTACGTTAAAGCGACCAAGCAATACCCTGGGTTTAAGAAGATCGACTTCAAGTGGTCAGAAGGTTCAGGCACAGATTTCCCACGATTGAGCGTCAAGGTTCGACCGGAACTAGTTTCATTTGGAGTTCCAGAGAATCTTCGTGTAAACGAAGACGGAATAGTTGGTGGAGGTAAACATCTCAAGCCAAGAGAGGTAAATGCCCTGGCTGAAAAACTCGGTGATGACCTTGTGTTCTTCGACGGAAGAAATGCTTACGAAGCGAAGGTGGGTCGTTTCAAAAATGCTGTTATCGCTGATGTCCGCACAACGAAGGACTTTATCGCTGAGTTAGATAGCGGAAAATATGATCATCTCAAGAATAAGGCTGTAGTCACGTATTGCACCGGTGGCATTCGATGTGAAATTCTCACAACGGTCATGAAAGAACGCGGCTTTAATGATGTGTATCAAATTGAGGGCGGCATCGTGAGATACGGTGAAAAGTACGGTGACCGTGGTCTCTGGGAAGGCTCGCTTTATACTTTTGACTCCCGCAAAACTATTGATTTCTCAGATGAAACAAAATTAATTGGAGAATGCGATTTTTGCTCGCAGCCAACAAAACATTTCGTAAACTGCGCCAATGACTTCTGTCATCGCCAATATTTAGTTTGTGACTTTTGTGTGAAAAATCCAGATAATTTAGCTTGTACTCACGAAGACGCGAAGGAAAAAATCAAATAATTGGCATTCCTGTGGACCAGGGAAACTCAATCCACTTATCTGTGATGCGCCATGAATAATCTGGTTTTACAACACTTCTCGGCTTCTCATACAGCACGACACTTCGAGCTTCTTTTACTGTGTCACGCCAGAATTCCTGGACTAGTAGCAACGTTTCTCCAGAATCTGCAACATCATCAGCTATCAAAACTGTTGCTCCCGTAAGGTCTACTTTGTTTGGGACTGGTGGAAGGACCACAGGCATCGGTAAACGTTGTTCGATTCCTGTGTAAAACTCAACGCTCATAGTAAAAGAGTTCTTTACGCCGAGCGCATAGCCAAGGCCGGCGCCGAGAAATAAGCCCCCTCGAGCAATTGATAAAACGATGTCTGGTTGAAAATTCGAATTCTTTATCTGAATTGCTAGTTCATTCACAGCCACACCAAATTGAGCGTACGTCAAATATTCACGTTCGTGCACGTTGGGATTCTAGTGGAGGTGATTAATCACAGAAGGAGATGGCTCGAAGCCGATTTCATGATAATTGAGCCAACATTCTTGAGTCCTTGGCGCACTGCTGATTAGATAACACCATGTCAGAGTTCGTCCCCAACCCTGCGCGTGGCAAAGAGGTATACGACCT
>CAZZMU010000098.1:0-2920 GCA_964655345.1 uncultured Clavibacter sp. | reverse complement strand
GAATCTAGTTCAGATTCCCGTCAAGGTTTCAACAACAAAAGTTGTTGTGGGTTAAGCCTTTTCGAATCTTTTAGAGGCCTGGCTGGCAGGCGTTCTTGCGATTCTCGAGAGTTGATTTAACTTCGGACTGTGAATTCAGAACTGTTTGGGCGACATTTGCTTTCTGCTTCTCTTTCTTCGCAACTTCATTGATCTTGTCGCGCAAGCTTGCAGCAGAACGTTCGAAGTTTTTCGCCGCTAATTCGTAGCTTCGGGCCGCTTTAGTCCAGGTTTCAGATGCAGTGGTGTACTGCTTTCCGGCTGCAGTTGTGGCACCAGCTTTAGTTGCGTTATCAGCAGCAACCTTTGCTTCTGCAAGAGCATTTATTTGTTTAGTTTTTGCAGAAGCAGCTTTTGCATCAAATGCTTTTGCCTCAGCTTCATCAGCTGGAGCTTCCGTCTTCAAAGTTGCGATCTCAGCATCGAGCATCGTGGTTGCTTGGGCAGCTGATTCAGTGATTGTTTTTAAGCGAGCTGCAGCATCGAGATACAGTTTGTGGGAATCAACGCATCCAATCCAAACCCAGGTCAATTTCGCATTTTTTACAGTTGGATTCTTGGTGCAGACATAGCTATCTCCACCGATCTTGGTTTTTGCGTTTGACTTGGTGCAGCGTGCGCCAGCTTTATTGGCGGCTTCTGCGGGGATAACGGCGGTTGTGGCCATCAATAAGGCAGTAGATGCAAGAAGAGTTGTGACCTTACCGATCGTCTTGAGTGAGTTACGCACGCCGAGCCTCCCAAATTGGAAAAATCTATTCGGTAATACTAAAGGTCTTTCCCTCACAAATTGGTGAGGGAAACTCCACAAACGTCAAAGAGTTTGCTGAGAAACCCGCAACATCGCGAGAATATTTACTTTCTCTGACGGACACGAACGTTCATGCCCACTTTCCTAACTAAAGGTCGAGGGGCAAAGCGCGAGATAAAGGAGAGGAGTTTGTATTGGCCTCCGGGAACGGAGATTGCCTTTCCATTAAGGGTTGCTTTCCAAGCCTCTGAAACTACTTCTTCTGCAGTTAACCAGAACGACTGAGGGACTGCGCCCATTTTCATTTTGCCGCGTTGGTGAAATTCAGTTCGCGTAAAGCCTGGGCAAAGAGCGTGGACTTTGATGTTGGTATCTCTTAGCTCAGTATGAAGCGATTCGGAAAGCACCGTGAGATATGACTTCGCGGCGCTATATGTACCGCCCGCAATCCACCCTGCAACGCTTGAGACATTGATAATGATTCCGCTATTTCTTTCCTTCATACGAGGCAAAACTGCGTGCATGAGACGCATGGGGGCAGTTACTAGAACATCAAGGAGCGCAATCTCTTCTGCAACATCACTTGTGGTGAAGCTCTTGTTAATTCCAAATCCAGCATTGTTAATTAAGACTTCAATTGGTCGGGAGAGATTCTGGAGTCGAAGTTCGAGTCTTCGAATATCTTCATCTCGAGAGAGATCGGCTTGGAAAACTTCTACTTCAATGTTGTGCCGAGCCCGCCATTCTTCGGCGCGGGATTGAAGTCGTGGAAGATCGCGCGCAACAATCACTAAATCGTGAGAGTGAGAAGCAAGCAGGTCAGCAAATGCTGCTCCGATGCCAGCAGTTGCACCGGTTATGAGCGCGATAGGACGGGTCTTACCTGCGTTGGACATTACCGAACGATATCGCTGGAATCCTCATCGCGAATATGCCATGAGGTTCCATATTCTTGAAGTAGATCCAAGAATGGTTTTGGAGCAAACCATTCAGGGCCATTGACGCCGCGCGGCTGCCAGATTCCCTTATGAATCAATTCCATCGCAACAACTGGATTTATTGCGGTCTGCCACACAACTGCTTGATCGCCATATTCCTTCATGGACCATTCGTTATCAATAACGTTGTAGATATACACCGCTTTAGGATTTCCTGACTTATCAAGTCCCCGTACGAGTGCGCCCGCGCAGGTTTTTCCTTTCATGCGTGAACCTAGCGTTGCCGGATCTGGGAGCGATGCCGCGAGAAGATCACGCGGCGCCACAGAAACTCCTTGGACCTCTACATTTTCTTTACGATCCATGCCAAGCATGTTGATGGTTTTAAGAATCTGAATGAATTCAGCGCCGAGGCCGTACTTGAAATTAACTTTCTTGGCATCAATTTTTTGGGGGATAAGAACAACTTCTTCGTGTTCAACATTGACGCATTCGACGGGACCGATACCTTCAGGGAAATCGAAGGTTTCAAGTTCGCTAAATGGTTCAGTAGTGAACCAGCCACGCCCATCTTCCCAAACCAAAGGCGGGTTGAGACATTCTTCAATCGTGGTCCAAATTGAGAACGAAGGAGCAAAGTTTGCGCCTTCAACGCGAAGATTTGAGCCATCAAAAATAGTAATCGAATCGATCCGGCTAAAGAGTTCGTCGTTGGCATACTTTGCGAAAATATCGCTCATGCCGGGCTCAACGCCCATTCCAACTAGCGCATAAATCTTTCGTTCTTCCCAATTCCAATCGCGAGCAAATTGTTCGTCGCCTAACTTCACACCAGTTTCGCGATGTGGATAGTGAGGATGAGGACGGGACAAAGACATCGCCATGTCTATGTAATTTGTATTCTCGATTTCGCAGGCAAGAAAGATAGGCATCACAAATCGAGGATCAACAGCATTGATCACAACATCTGGATCAGCTTTACGGATCAATTCGCGTAAGTCTTCAAGTTCAGCAGCATTTACTTGGGCTGCGGAGAATCGAGGATCTTTAACTCGATATACAGCTTCTTCAGCGCGCGAGAGGGTTCGATCGGCAATAACCATCGAAGTAATAAATGACCTTCGAGATGCGATATTTGCTATCGCTCTTCCGACGCCGCCCGCACCAATTACTAGGGCTTTCATGGTTAGAA
>CAZZMU010000097.1:0-2967 GCA_964655345.1 uncultured Clavibacter sp. | reverse complement strand
TGACCCAGGCAGAGAGGCCCACAAAAAGGGGTTTGGCACCGAGGGCTTTGATGGAGGCCCATTTAACGCCGAGACCCATTCCGAATAGTCCGAGCGACAGGAAGATCTTGGAGAGTTCTTTTCCGACAGTGATAGTCCCATAAGAGAGAGGTAAAGCATTAACCACAAGTGCGCAGATTACGAAAGCAATCACAAAAGTTGGCGTCGCGCTACGGAGTGATTTCTTCTCAGTATTTTTCGAAGAAAGAATCAGAATGAGCGGAATCAAGAGAACTACGCGGGTTAATTTAACAATGACTGCTGAATCAAGAGCTTCCGGTCCCATGATGGAGGCTGTCGCAATTACTTGGCCGACGTCATGGACAGCTGCGCCGATCCACGCACCCGCGGTCGCATCAGTGAGAGAAAAGAAGTGAGCAAGCAAAGGAATAACAAAAACTGACAAAGTTCCGCATAATGCGACGACTGCAACCGCGTATGAAACATCTCGTTCTTCGCTTTTTCGAGTCGAACTAATTGCTGCAATTGCGGTGGCGCCACAGATAGCAAACCCACCTGCAATCAGCGTTGAGAGAGATTCCGAAAGCCCGGCTTTCTTCGCAGCAAAGCGCAATCCGAGAAAGACACCAGCAACGATCACAACTACGGCTAACAAGCCGCGTGGACCCACTTCAATAAATTTGTCGATAGAAATCTGGAAGCCCAGCAATACAACTCCGATTCGCAGGCAACGTTTTGCCGCAAAAGTTGCCGCTTCTTTTCCTTTATCGCTCCAACCGCCTGCGTTAACAAATATAAGTCCCATAACCATTGACATGAATAGCGGCGAAATAGCGCCTTCGAACTTGCTTACTGCGTAGGCAACAGCAACGTTTAACGCGATGATTGAGAAGTAAAAGAGATTAGTCTTCGTTACCTTCATGCAAAGGTCGCCATTCCGAGTTTCTCACACCAGGAATTGAGATCTTTTAGAACTGGTTCTGCGATCACGATTTCGACATTTCCAAGTTTGTGGGGGTGAATACGCTTGGCGCCCGGTACTCGTCCGCCCGTTTCTGAAATGCTTGCTGCCAAATTATTGAAGTCTTCATATGAAGCAGCATCTCCAAGATCATTTGGGTCGATTGTGATCACGGTGTGCGAAATTCCTTGTGGTTTTGTGTCGTCATTCGAATTAAACATGTCAGGAACATTCCGCGATAACGCACCCCCGCTAAGGCCAGCTGAGAGTGATTCCACCATCAACCCCAGTGCAAATCCTTTTGCGCCACCAAGTGGAGCAAGCATTCCCATGAGGGCTTCTTTAGCGTCCGTGATCGGTTCGCCTTTAGCATTTACGGACCAGCCTTCAGGAATCGCACCACCAGTTTTTGCAGCCGCGGCAATCTTTCCGCGCGCTACAGCTGACGTTGAAAGATCAATAATCATGGGAGTTTGTGAAGGAATTCCGGCTGCGATTGGACTTGTTGAAAGTAAGGGCGCATTTCCTCCCACAGCGGGCATAACAGCAGGACCGTTCGTGAAAATTAATGAGATTTGTCCCGCATCAAGAGCTGGATATAAGTACACACCAAGCGCGCCGCAATGACTAGAGTTTTTTACTGAGACAAGTGAGATTCCGAATTCTTTTGCTTTGGTTACTCCGAGTTCTGCCGCATCCCAGAGTTGCCAATGGCCGAGTCCATCTTCACCATCAAGGCTTGTGATTGCTGCCCGTTCTGAGATTACTTTTAGTTCTGCTTCTGGATTTACCCCACCTTGTGCGATGCGCTGAAGATAAAAAGGTAAACGCATTAATCCGTGACTGGGATTTCCCCAAACATCGGATGTAATAATGGCTCGCGCTGTCTTTGTGGCGTTCTTTTCTGGGACGCCTGAAGAAATAAGCATTGAGGTCGCATGAGCAAGCGCTTTATCTACAGTAAGTGCCATTATTTCGCCTGCTTTATAGCTCCGACTGCGTAGCGCTGGGGGGTTCCCGTAAGAGCAGCTTTGATTTCACTAACAAGAACTCGGTTTATTGCCGCTTGGCTTTCAGCGGTAATTCCTGCAACGTGAGGCGCAAGAACTACATTGGAAAGATTAGTAAAGCGTTTATCTTGGGGCGGTTCTTGTGCTCGTACATCAAGGCCAGCGCCAGCGATAACGCCACTTGTGAGCGCAGCCTCCAGATCAGATTCGTTGATGACTTCCCCACGTCCCACACTGATAATCACTGCGCTCTTCTTCATGGTTGCTAGTAATTCAGCATTAATGATGTTCTTGGTTTCGGCCGTAGCCGGTAAATGAATGGAGATGAAATCAGATTGCGATACAACGTCATTGAGAGAGGTCATCGTTGCATTGATGCTTGTGAGATATCCAGCATCAGGTTTCGCAAAAGGATCGTAAGCCATGATTGTGCATTTAAAACCTTGAAGTAATTCTGCCGTTGCTCGGGCGGTCGCGCCGAATCCAAGTAGCCCCCACGTCTTTCCAGATATTTCTACGCCAGCTTTTCGGTTCCATTCCCCGGCTCTTGTGCTTGCATCTAATTCGACGAGTTTGCGTGAGATTGCTAGCGCCATAGCTAACGTTTCTTCGGCGACTGCAACTGCATTTATTCCTAGCGCTGCGGCAACGACAACACCATTCTCGTCAGCTGCTTTCACATCAATATTGTCGAGACCGACTCCTGCTCGGGCGATTACCTTGAGATTGGGCGCTGCTTCAATTAATTCACGAGTGACCTGAGTGCGGTTACGAACGACAAGAGCTGTTGCCGTCGAAATTTTTGCCTTGAGATCTTCTTTTTTATTCCAGAGGTCTGGTTCGCGAACCACGGTGAATTCTTGCGCTAACGCTTCGAAATCAGCGCTCCACACATCTTCACTAACGAGAATCACGAACCAGTCCTTTCTATTCTTTTACTCTGATTGGGTAATCAAGTAATTGTTATGCGCTGATATACAACTTGGTGAAGGTGTA
>CAZZMU010000096.1:0-3009 GCA_964655345.1 uncultured Clavibacter sp. | reverse complement strand
TCCAAGAAAGTAGCTCGAGTCCATCTAGAGATGGATAGTGGAATGTCTCGTGGTGGCGCGCTTTTGGATTGGAATGAATTATTAGTTGATGCCGAAAATGCTCAATCATCAGGAAAGATCAAGATCATTGGAATGTGGTCCCATTTCGCGCGCGCCGACGAACCCGGCCACACATTCAATATCGAACAACGCAATAGATTTCTTCAGGGAGTTGCTGACGCACGAGAAAAGGGAATTACACCTGAGATCATTCACTTGAGTAATTCTGCGGCAACTATTAATGACCCTGATTCACACTTTGATTTAGTGCGATTAGGAATTGCTATGTACGGACTTTCTCCTGATGTTAAAACTATGGGTGATTCCGATTCATTAAATCTCACACCTGCGATGTCATTGCGAGCGCGCATTCATCTTGTCAAAGAAGTCCCAGCCGGCTCACAGGTCGGTTATGGCGGAACTGCGATTACGAAAGCAGATACAAAACTTGCGGTAATTGCAATGGGTTATGCCGACGGAGTTCCACGTAATGCAACATCAGATGCTGGCGTACTGATTGGTAACAAAATGTCACCAATAATTGGGCGAGTTTCAATGGACCAGTTTGTTGTCGATGTAGGTATTGATTCTCAGGCGCGGGCAGGAGATTGGGCTTATTTGATTGGCAGCCCAAAGGACGACAGTTACACTTCCGCCAACTGTTACACCGCTGATTCATGGGCAGCTGCATGTGGCACGATCAATTACGAGATCGTCACACGCATCGGACCACGTGTCGCGCGTGTTTACCTCGATTAATCAACGCGAGATTAAGGAGTGAGCATGGCGGATAACGTCGTCCTCTCTGTTAATAATCTCTCGGTAAATTTCGGTGGCCTAAAAGCGTTGAACAATGTCAATCTTGAACTTCGCAAAGGTGAAGTACTTGGCTTAATCGGGCCTAATGGAGCCGGAAAAACTACAGTCTTCAATGCGCTCTGCGGAATCGTCACTCCTGCTGCTGGTTCTTTAGGTTTGTATGGAAAGTCTGTTGCTTGGCCTAAACCACACCAACTCGCACGTCGCGGAATTGCGCGCACGCTTCAAGGAGTCGGTCTATTTCCTGATCTCACTGTTTCTGACAACGTAATGATTGGCGCACATCGATTCGCTGAATCAGGATTGATTCGCGCCGCTCTTGGCACAAATGCAAAAGATGAGAAGCAACTTCGAGAGAAAGCGCAATCAGCTCTCGAACGAGTTTATGTCGGAAGCGTCTCAGAACGTCGTGCTGACACTTTGTCGTATCCAGACACCAAGCGAGTTGCGATTGCTCGCGCTCTGGTTGCAGAACCTGAGATTCTTTTGCTTGATGAACCTGCTGGCGGACTGGGCGCTCAAGATATCGAGTGGCTCAATAGTTTGATAAATAATCTCAAGTCACGGACTTCAATCATCATCGTTGAACACCATATGGATGTTGTGATGTCGGTTTGTGATCGCATTTATGTTCTTAACTTTGGCGAGATTATTGCTTCGGGAACCCCAAGTGAAGTGAAGAATAACGAAGCGGTCATTCAGGCATATCTCGGTACTCACTCGAAGGCAAAATCATGAGCGGCCTGGTTGTAACGCGACTTAATGTTTCGCACGGCGCGATCCACGCCCTTCATGACATCTCATTCTCCGTTGAACCGGGTCAGCTCGCCGCAGTCATTGGTTCTAATGGCGCCGGAAAAACAACGTTGCTGCGCACACTTTCCGGTTTGAAAGATGCATCTTCTGGAAATGCACAATGGGATGGCCGCGAGATGCTCGGAGTGAAACCAGAGGATCTGGTTCGACGCGGAATTTCCCACGTATCGGAAGGTAAATCAGTAATTCCAGAACTAACAGTCAAAGAGAACTTAGTTCTAGGCGGAATTTGGCGCGGTAATAAAGTCGATACTGCACAAGCAATCGACGAAGTGGTTGAACTCTTTCCACGACTTGGCGAACGCATGTCCCAAAGTGCAGACACGCTTTCTGGTGGTGAGCGTCAGATGCTCGCAATTGGTCGCGCCCTAGTCTCACGTCCAAAACTATTGTTGCTCGATGAACCATCACTTGGACTTGCACCACTAGTGATCGAACAAATCTTCCAAACTATCGACCAACTTCGCCACAAACTTGGCCTCACTGTTGTTCTTGTGGAACAAAACGCGATGAGCGCACTGGAAATTGCAGATATTGGAGTCATCATCAACCTCGGTCACGTCGTAGCTACCGGAAAAGCTAACGACCTCATCAATGATCCAGCCCTTCGGGCTGCGTATTTGGGGTACTAATGCAAAAAGTCATTGAAACTCTTCTCATAGGTCTCACAACCGGATCAATTTATGCGCTGATGTCTCTCGCAATTGTTTTAGTCTGGCGATCGACTCGGGTAATTAATTTTGCCCAAGCTGGCCAAGCAATGTTTGCAACATATATCGGTTTTGAGATTTCAAGCCGATCGGAAGTTTTCTGGTTGGGACTTCTCTTTGCAGTTGTCGGCGGTGCATTACTTGGCGCCGGCGTTGATTACTTCTTCATGCGAGTTCTTTTTAAACATGCAAATTCTGGTCCTGCCGCAGTCGTCGCGCCGGTGATTGCAACACTTGGACTTCTTGGACTTATTCGTAGCATCGTTGGCCTTACCTGGGGTGGAGAATTCAAAACAATTAAGTCACCGGTTTCAACTGACGGCTACACAATTGGTTCCACAACAATTCCTTTTTCGGCACTCAACGCCGTCATCATCATTACGGTTTCAATAATTCTTATTGCTCTTGCAATCCTTTTCCAACGCACAAACCTTGGATTAGCGTTACGAGCTTCGGCTTACGCCCCAGAAATCGCGAAATTGGCTGGTATTCGAACCGCCCAGACGCGCACTATTGGTTGGGCTATTGCTGGCGGCGTCGGGGGAGTTGCTGGAATGTTGGTCACCGCAAATAACTTCCTATCTCCATATTCACTTGATCTCTTACTTGTCTTCGGATTTATTGC
>CAZZMU010000095.1:0-3045 GCA_964655345.1 uncultured Clavibacter sp. | reverse complement strand
GCAGCAGCTCCCAGCGCAATAAATATTGCACGCATGAATAGGGCCAAAACAATGCCCACCATTAATACGCGTTGGTGGTAGATGGTCGGAACCGCAAAGTTAGTGAGGATGATGAGGAAAACGAATAGGTTGTCTACTGAGAGAGACTTCTCAACTATATATGCAGCGAAATATTCTTTTCCGAATTGCGCACCGAAGTCACTCCAAACCCAGGCTCCAAAAGCGATAGCGACTGCGATATAGAAAACCGACCAGAAAGTTGCTTCTTTAAATGAAACATCATGGGCTTTTCGAGTTGAGGTGAGTAGATCAAAAAGTAAAAGCCCAACAATTAAAGCGACAGTTATAAGCCATGTAGACGTTGTTAGATTCACGCCGAGAGCGTACTGGCGCGATTTAGTCTCAGCGAGTTGAGAACAACAAAGAGACTAGAACAAGCCATGGCGGCGCCGGCATACATTGGATTAAGTAATCCCAATGCTGCAATCGGCATCCCAATCAGGTTATATATAAAAGCCCACACCAGATTTGTTCGGACAATTCTCAGAGTGTTCTTTGCAAGATTGAGGGCGCTCACCGACGTTCCCAGTTCAGCCCGCATCAAAGTGATATCCGCGCTTGCGATGGCCGTGTCAGTTCCAGTTCCCAATGCCATGCTGAGATCTGATTCAGATATAGCGGCAGCATCGTTGATGCCATCTCCGATCATAAGAACCTTTTCACCCACAGCGCGCAGCTCTTTTATTTTCGAAATCTTTCGTTCTGGAGTAGCAAGGGCAATTACATTCTTTGTAGGAATTCCAACTTCCATCGCAATTTGATGGGCGCTTGCTTCATTGTCGCCAGTGATCAACCACGTCTCTATAGATCTGCGGTGGAATTCGGCGATGGTAGACCTTGCGTCACTGCGTAAAGTATCGCCGACTTCAAATACTGCAGAAGCTATTCCATCGACTGCAACGACGGCGATGGAGTTTCCTCTCAGCCGAGCTGCAGAAATGGCGGATTCCAATTCAGGATGAAGCGAGACAGTTGCTCGTCGAATCGATTCTGGCGTTCCAATGAGCACCGGCATTTCTTTGCCATCAAAATCCACTCGTGCCGCAATTCCTTGGCCAGCGCTCTCAACGAGCTCTTTGGTTGCAAGTTTTGCAATGCCTTGTTCTCTGAGATTTTTTGAGATGGCTTGAGCAATGGGATGGTTACTTTCATTTTCAAGTGAAAGCACCGCCATCAGGATCTGATGAGTAGAAATACCCGAAGAATTTTTCCCAAGATCAGGAATCGTGACATTTTGAACTTTCATAACTCCAGTGGTCAGAGTTCCTGTTTTATCTAGGACAACTGTGGAAATTCGAGGAGCGATTTCCAGAGATGAAGTCTTTCGCAGAACTATTCCGTTGGAAGCTCCTTTGCCTGTCGCGACAAGGAGAGCAACTGGAGTTGCCAAACCGAGCGCGCATGGACAGGCAATAACAAGAAGCGCTACGGCGGCTCGCATGGAATCTTGAATCGAATTGCCTAAGAAGTACCAGGCTGAAAACGTAGCAACAGATAGAAGTATCACGATTGGAACAAATACATTGCTGATGCGATCGGCAAGCTTCTGGATTGGCGCCTTTTCTCCTTGCGCGGTTAAAACCATTCTGGTTATCCGCGATAACTCGGTGTCATTTCCGACTCGACGAGCTTCAATAATCAATCGACCAGAGGTATTGATGGACCCTGCAATTACTTCTGATCCCACTTTTACATCGACTGGAAGTGATTCGCCCGTAAGTAGGGAATTATCAACACTCGACGCGCCATCCACGACGATGCCATCTGTAGGAATTCGATCACCTGGCTTCACAATGCATTGATCACCAATGCGAAGATGGCTGATGGGAGCCTGAACTTCTTCGTTTCCGCGGAGAATTAAAACTTCCTTCGGATTAAGCGCCAGTAAATGTGCCAACGTGGAACCAGCTTTACGTTTTGCGCGTGACTCTAAAAATCGACCAAGAATGATAAAAGTGACGACAGATGCTGCAACTTCGGCATAAATATCGCCAGCACCAGTGGCATTTGCATAAATGGACCAAGCAAAAGCTGTGAGTGAACCCAAGGAAATCAAGTTGTCCATTGTGGGATGAGCGAGATTTCTAATCGCGGCTCTGTGAATAGGCCAAGCCAAGACAAGAACGACCGGAGCGCTCAAGCCAATAATGAGCCATCCAGTTGCAGAATATAGCGGTAAGGGAAGATTAAAAGATTCGAGTTGCTGCAGTAAGAAGTTTTCAATCTGGTGGTGAATCTCGTGCCACATCGATAACACAATTACTGGTGAAGTAAAAAGAATTGAGAGAAGTACCCGAATTCCCATACCCCGCGTGTGAGAAAAGCTTTCAGATTCATCGGTCCGTAATGATGCGCTGTATCCGGCCTTGGTTACAGCAGCAAGTAGATCGTCAGTCTTTGTGCCTTCAGGAACAAGTACATGCGCGGTTTCAGTCGCTAGATTTACGGTGGCGTGGGCGCCAGGAACTTTATTCAACGAACGCTCAACCGTCGCAACGCAAGACGAACATGTCATGCCAGAAATAGCGAGATCGACTTGTTCTAATCTTTCTTGTAGCGATTCTGTGCTCATGAGGAGAGCGCCTTAATAAAAAGCTCGTGGAGATGTCCATTTGTGGAAACGCCGCTCCGCCCAAATGGTCCCTCATTATTCTCGAGATCTGTGAATCTGCCGCCGGCTTCTTTCACAACAATTGCAACGGCAGCCATATCCCATAACGCCAAACTCGGTTCTGCGGCAATATCGACAGCGCCTTCGGCAACCAGCATGTGCGACCAGAAGTCGCCGATTCCGCGAACTCGCCAAGCACGTTCCATAAACGCAACGTATAAATCTCTTTTCTCACCCCAACCAACAAGATCCGAAAAAGATAGGGAGGCATCCGATAGAGATGTCACTCCTGAAACTGAGATTTGAACAGCTGGTCCACCATTTACTTCAGTGAAAGCTCCAAAACCTTCTGCGGCATACCAACGACGAAAGAG
>CAZZMU010000094.1:0-3159 GCA_964655345.1 uncultured Clavibacter sp. | reverse complement strand
GGTCATGCGGCGACATATATTGCCTTTGATCTCATCAATCGATTCATTCTTGCCAGCGGTATACCGACATGGTTTATCGAAAACGTCACCGATATTGACGATCCACTTCTAGAGCGTGCCAATCGCGATGCTCGCGACTGGAAAGAGTTGGCGCACTCTCAAATTGATCTTTTCACTGGTGATATGTCTGCGCTTCGCGTGATGCCGCCTCAAAGATTCAAGGGTGTTGTGGAGTCGATGTCAGATATCGTCTCTCTAGTTTCGAAACATATCGCCAGCGGTGCAACGTATGACATCGATGGCGATATCTATCTTGACCTTCACCACGTTGAACGTGCTCTTGGTGCACTTCCAATTCCAATGGAAGAAGCCATCACCATCTTTAAAGAACGTGGTGGAGATCCTGAACGCGATGGGAAAAGAGATCCTCTCGATCCACTTCTGTGGAGAGCGGCGCGAGAAGGAGAGCCATCATGGCCCGCGCCCTTTGGTGATGGCCGACCAGGCTGGCATGTGGAATGTGTTGCAATTGCTCTGGACAATCTCGACGCTGCTTTTCATCCACAAGGAAGTTCCATAACTATCCAAGGTGGAGGATCAGATCTAATCTTCCCTCACCATTACATGACCGCTATGCAATCCGAATCTCTCACAAAACAATCATTTGCTAAAACATATGTACATGCAGGGATGATTGGTTTGGATGGAGAGAAGATGAGCAAGAGTCGAGGCAATCTCGTATTTGTTTCGCAACTTATCCGTGATGGAGTAGACCCGATGGCGATTCGAGCGGCGCTGATGCTTGACCATTACCAACGAGATCGAATGTGGAGTACGGAGATACTCAAGAGCGCTGAGCTGTTTATTGCTGATTTGCTTGAATGCTTATCTCGCACCGATGTTGCTCCCACAAGAGCTGTCATACAAGCTGTAGTTGATGCGTTAGCAAATAATCTCGATACGCCTAAAGTTTTTGCGCTCTTGCGTGATTGGTGTCAGGAAACCAAGAATGGCGCTACTGGTGGATCCGCAGGGGAGATGTCTCGAGCGCTTGATACGTATTTAGGTTTGGCGCTTTAAACTTCTGGATTACGTCGCAAGAAGCGTTCAACTTCGCGAGCCAGGATTTCGCCCGACATCTCAGGAATATCACTTGAATCTTTCGAGCTTTCGAGCTGTTTGACGTAGTCTCCAACTTCCGAATCTTCTGCAGCCATTTGATCAACTTGTTTCTCCCACGATAAAGCGCGATCTGGTAAGTCACCTTGAGCAATGCTAATTTCTAGAAAATCCTCCAAGGCATTAACTAGCGCCAAGGATGCTTTGGGTGATGGCGGAGTAGAAACATAATGTGGAACTGCGGCCCATAATGAGACCGCATCAAGGTCTCGACGATTCGCTGCATCTTGCAGTACTCCGATAATTCCAGTTGGGCCCTCATATCGAGAGATTTCGACTCCTAGACGTTCGGCGACATCTGGATGCGAACCGCTGCCTGTAACGCTAATCGGACGTGAGTGTGGAGTGTCTGCCAATAGCGCTCCCATGGTTATCAGGAGCGAAACTTCGTAATCATCAGCTAGATCCAATACTTCGTCAGCAAATCGTCGCCAACGCATCGATGGTTCGATCCCTTTCAGAATTAAGAAATCATGTGAGAGATGGGGAGTAGAGACTGCATAGACAATCGTGTTCGGCCAGATTATTTCCCTTACAACTTTCTCATCTACTTTTATTGTCGGGCGATTTACCTGAAAATCGTAATATTCCTCGGGATCGAGGGATCCCAACATTTGGTGACTCCATACAGTGAGCAAATGAGTAATGGCTCCGGTTGCAGATTCACCGGCATCATTCCAACCTTCAAAGGCAGCGATCATTACCGGCTCACGAAGAGCGAAGGTTGGTTCAGAAATGAACATGTCGAGAGCCTACGATAAACTCATGGCAATGAGCGCGTTGAAATCAAAATCTCCGAGCTCCTTGCGTTTAGCCCTTGCCAACCGAGTCGTTATTGCTGACGGAGCCATGGGCACAATGCTCCAAGCCGCCAATCCAAGTTTGGAAGATTTCCAAGGCCATGAGGGATGTAACGAGGTCCTCAACATCACAAGGCCAGAACTTGTCGCAGAAATTCACCGGCGCTACCTAAATGTTGGCGTTGATGCCATTGAAACTAATACGTTCGGTGCCAATCTAGGAAATTTAGGTGAATACGGAATATCAGAGCGCATATATGAATTAGCCGAAGCTGGCGCTCGAATCGCGCGCAAGGCCGCGGATTCTTTCTCCACGCCCGATGCGCCGCGATGGGTTTTGGGATCTCTTGGTCCTGGAACGAAATTGCCAACATTGGGTCATACAAGTTATGAAGAGTTGCGACACGCTTACGAAACTGCCTCACAAGGATTGCTTGATGGCGGCGCCGATGCTTTGCTGATCGAAACAACTCAAGATCTTCTCCAAGCAAAAGCTGCCGTTAATGGCGCTCGAGCTGCAATTCGTGGCTGCGAACGCGACATCGTGCTTATCGCTCAAGTAACTGTGGAAACTACAGGAACGATGTTGCTCGGCTCAGAAATCGGAGCCGCACTCAATTCTTTGGCAGCGCTTGATGTCGACGTTGTGGGAATGAATTGCGCAACCGGTCCCGCGGAAATGAGCGAACATTTACGAACGCTCAGCAAATCTTCACCTGTTGCCATTTCGTGCATGCCCAATGCCGGTCTACCCATCCTTAAAGATGGGGGTGCGTTCTATCCACTAGGACCCAAGGAACTTGCTGCATCCCTCTCACATTTCGTTGATGATTACGGAGTCGGATTAATTGGAGGGTGCTGCGGTACAACTCCAGAACATCTGGCAGAAGTTGTCACAAAGATTCGCGGACGAAATGTTCCAGAAAGAAAGCTCACCAAGGAGCCTGGCGCTTCATCGCTCTATCAGTTTGTGCCATTCCGACAAGACCAGACCTACATGGCAATTGGCGAACGAACGAATGCAAATGGCTCGAAGGCATTTCGCGATGCACTCATCGCCGAAGATTGGGATGCCTGCGTAGAGATTGCCAAAGATCAGATTCGCGAAGGTGCCCACATGTTGGATCTCTCCGTGGACTATGTCGGTCGTGATGGAGTTCGTGACATGTCGGAATTAGCG
>CAZZMU010000093.1:0-3201 GCA_964655345.1 uncultured Clavibacter sp. | reverse complement strand
GCGGCTGGATCCTTCTCTGCAAAAACGCGAAAAGTCTTGGAACCCACGGTAATGGAATTTTCATTATGGGTGACCGGAAGGTTAAGTCGACCAAGAATTGAGTCATACTTCAGTAAGTGCGCAAGAGTTTCAATATCGGTGAGATCGTTAACGGCAACGACTTCGATATTTGCGTTTGATGCTAGGGCTGCGCGGAAGAAATTACGACCGATGCGACCAAAACCATTGATTCCAACCTTCACCACAATAACCACACTCCATACGATGCACATCAAGAGGCGCATCAGTCGATTTTGAATTGAACGCCACGACCTTGTGGACTTGTGTGAATCCTATCAGTGAGAGAAGTTGAAAGGTCTAATTCAGCAGATCAGGCGAGAGGCCCGCTTCAGTATCGGGGATTCCCAGTTCAGCAGCGCGTTTATCCGCCATTGCAAGGAGGCGACGAATTCGACCGGCGATCGCATCCTTGGTCATAGGTGGAGTTGAGAGAGAGCCCAACTCCTCCAAACTTGCTTGTCCATGAGTAATGCGTAGTTGTCCAGCTTCCTTTAAATGTTCAGGAATTTCTTCACCAAGAATCTCCATAGCACGTTGAACTCGCGCTGAAGCAGCAACTGCAGCTCTAGCAGAACGACGTAAATTTGCATCGTCGAAGTTAGCGAGACGATTCGCAGTTGCGCGAACTTCTCGGCGCATTCGTCGCTCTTCCCAAGCCATGACACTTTCGTGTGCGCCAAGTCGAGTGAGGAGAACTCCAATTGCATCACCGTCTCGAATAACAACTCGATCAACTCCGCGAACTTCCCGTGCTTTTGCAGTAATTCCAAGTCGACGTGCTGCACCGACTAGTGCAAGTGCCGCTTCCGGTCCAGGACAGGTGATTTCTAGGGCCGAAGAACGCCCAGGTTCAGTGAGAGATCCATGGGCAAGAAACGCGCCTCGCCACGCAGATTCTGCGTCACAAATTCCAGCGGAGACAACTTGTGGCGGTAGTCCGCGCACAGGTCGACCTTGAGTATCAACCAAACCAGTTTGGCGCGCTAATGCATCTCCATCTTTTACGACGCGTACTAAGTAACGACTCCCTTTACGCAATCCACCAGCGCTGATAACCGCTAAATCAGAATCATGTCCATAAATATCAGCAATATCTTTACGAATTCTTCGCGCTGCTTGGGCGGTGTCGAGCTCGATCTCCACCATGATTTTTCCTGAAGAAATATGCAGTCCCCCCGCAAACCGAAGTATTGATGAAACCTCCGCTTTGCGACAACAAGGTTTCGAAATCGAAAGTCGACTCAATTCATCCTTGACTGAAGCGGTCATTGCCATGAGCGTTATCTAAGCATCTCCGATTGAAAAATGTGGCTGAAAGCGGAAAATAATTTCTCCGAATCATGGTGATTAGGGTCTTTTTGTGATGCGAGATCTGCCACAAATACCCGACCACCCATGGCTTCTACGAGTAGATCGAGTTCGCTGAGAATGCTTGGCTGCGATGCAACAGAGCTATCAACTAGTGCTATATCACAGCTCATCTTCGGTGCAAATCTTCGCATTACTCTCACATGATCAGCCGGTGAGCTTCCAGCTAATTCTTCGCCTTGAATATGTGGAGCTGCATCAAGATTGAGAATAATGATTCGTTTCGCGTCAGAGTTTTCAATTGCTTCTCGTTGTGCGCCAACAAGTAAATGTGGAAGGACGCTTGAAAACCATGATCCTGGACCTAGCGTTACGAAATCTGCTTGAGCAATCGCATTTAAACCTTCCTGTGTCGGCGTCGGCGCAGCCGGAATCAATCGCAAATCTTCTAGCGTCCCTTTTGCTACTGCCACTTCTTTCTGGCCCCGCACAACATGAGTTCCCTCCCATGTCTTGAATACGCCTTCAATATCAAGAGGTTCTAGCGCCATCGGAAGTACGCGACCAACTACTTTGAGAAGTGCGCCGACTCGATCAAGGCCGCGGACCGGATCTTGATCACGATCCCAGAGCGCAGTGAGTAGCAGATTTCCTAGAGCGTGGCCATTGAGTTCACCTGAAGACGTGAAGCGATACTGCATTATCTCGGCCCAACTTCTACCCCACTCATCATCACCACATAAAGCGGCGAGGGCCATTCGTAAATCACCAGGAGGTAATGAATGAAATTCATCTCGCAATCGACCGCTGGAGCCGCCGTTATCAGCAACTGTGACAATCGCAGTTAGTTCTGAGGTCAACTTTCGAAGTGACTTTAAAGTCGCAGCAAGTCCATGCCCGCCGCCTAGAGCGACAACTTTCGGGGCAATCAACGTTCTCTTCCCAAGTCACGGTGGATCGCATGCGCAAAAACTGTGTGGTCAGCATCGATCGTCGAACCATTTATTCGGCGGGCAAGTTCTTCGGCAATAGCAACGGAGCGATGTTTTCCTCCGGTGCAGCCGATAGCCAGAGTTATGAATTTCTTTCCTTCACGTAAGTAGCCATGTCCAATACTTTGAAAAAGCGAAACATATCGCTCGAGAAATTCTGAGACATTTTCTGACGTGAGGACTGCAGAGCTAACATCTGGGTCAAGTCCGTTCTTGGGACGAAGCTGCGGATTCCAATGAGGGTTTGGTATGAAACGACAATCCATAACTAAATCTGAATCCACAGGTATTCCGTACTTGTAGCCAAATGATAAAACATTGACTTTTAAGGATGCGCCGGAGTCGCCAGCAAATAATTCAGCGATTTTCTTTTCTAATTGGTGGACATTGAGTTGTGAAGAGTCGATAACCAGATCGGCGCCAGAGCGCAGCTCTCTCAATTTTTCACGTTCCCGTTCAATTCCATCGACAATTCGATCACTAGCCTGAAGAGGATGTGGTCTACGAGAAGATTCGAAACGCCGCACGAGAACATCATCCGCAGCATCGACGAAGATGATTTTGCGAGAGATGCCACGTTCTGCCAATTCTGCGAGCGATCGATTGAGGTCATCAAAGAATTGGCGCCCACGGACGTCGATTACTACAGAAATGGAGTCTGCAGACTGTTCAGTCATATCAAAAACAGAGAGCAGAAGTGAGGGCGGCAGATTATCAATTACGTACCAACCGTGATCTTCCATGGCGTGCGCCACCGTCGAGCGCCCTGCTCCGCTCATTCCGGTAATGATGACAACTTCGCGGTTCATGCGCTCATCATGCCGACTATGTCAAGCATCAT